>NZ_CP014213.1:2667500-2830000 GCF_003268005.1 Methanosphaera sp. BMS
CAAGTCAAGAAGATGATAATACTAGAATGTTACACAGTTACATAGGAACAAAAGTAGATATTGAAAATATAAAGATTATCATGAGAGCAAAAGCAGATGGTCTTTCATATGAACAAATCAATCCATATGTAATAAATAATGGATACAGATTACGTGAATGGAAACTTAAAGAATTTATGGAATCAGAAGACATGAATTCATTATTAAGCAGTATCGAAAGTTCTGAATATGGTAGTGTTGTTGCAGATCACATTCCAGAATACAACCAGACAAAATCCATATCAGTATTCGATGAAGCATTAGATGCTTACGAAAGAGATACAGCTAAAAATATCTTTAAGAAAAAACCATTCGGTATAGGTCCTATAGTAGGTTTCATGTATAAAAAAGAAGATGAAATCAAAAATCTTAAAATTATTGCAAGAAGTAAAAGAGGACCTGTTGTACCTAGTTCCGAAATTAAGGAGATGTTATTATGAAAAAAGACATTGCTATAATGGCAGATCCAGATACAGTAACTGGTTTTATGTTGGGTGGAATCAAAAGCGGTTTCCCTGTACATAACGAAGATGAAGCAAGAACTACTTTAAAACAGTTGGTTGATGAAGAATACTCAATCATTATCACAACTGAAGAAATTGGTGATGAACTACGTGAAGATATAACCAAATACACTAGTTCAACAGCATTACCAATGATAATTGAAGTACCAGATAAGTCAGGCTCACATAAAAGAGAAACTGACCCAATGAATGAACTTATTAAAAGAGTTATTGGGGTAGAGATGGTAAAATGATCACAGGAAAAATTATTAAAATTGCAGGTCCAGTTATTGTCGGTGGAGGTATGAGAGGTACCCAGATGCACGAAATGGTTCGTGTCGGTGATATTGGACTCATAGGTGAAATTATTGAACTTGAAGGCGATACAGCCACAATTCAGGTTTACGAAGAAACTGCTGGTATCAAACCAGGAGAAAAAGTAGAAAGTACTGGTGGTCCGCTCTCTGTAGAATTAGGTCCTGGTATACTTAAATCTATTTACGATGGTATTCAAAGACCATTAACAGAAATTAAAAGTTTATCCGGAGATTACCTACCTAGAGGGGTAGACGTACCAGCATTAGATAAAGAAAAAGAATGGGATTTCAAACCAACAGTATCTGTTGGAGATGAAGTAAATGGTGGAGACATCATTGGTACAGTTCAAGAAACTGTAGCTATCGAACATAAAATTATGGTACCACCTAACGTATCAGGTACTGTAAAATCCATCGAAAGTGGAAGACACACTGTAGTAGATGACATTGCAGAAATCGAAACAGCTGATGGAATCAAAAAATTACAAATGATGCAAATTTGGCCGGTAAGGGTAGGTAGACCATACGTCAACAAATTAGACCCAGATGTACCTCTTATAACAGGTCAAAGAGCACAGGATACATTCTTCTGTGTAGCTAAAGGTGGAACATCTGCTATTCCAGGTCCATTCGGATCAGGAAAAACAGTTACACAACAACAATTAGCAAAATGGGCAGACGCTGATATAGTTGTATATATTGGATGTGGAGAACGTGGTAACGAAATGACAGAAGTACTTACCGAGTTCCCTGAATTAGAAGACCCAAAAACTGGAAATCCTTTAATGGACAGAACAGTTCTTATTGCTAACACATCAAACATGCCGGTAGCAGCTAGGGAAGCATGTGTATACACAGGTATTACCATTGCTGAATATTTCAGAGACATGGGTTACGACGTAGCACTTATGGCAGACAGTACCTCAAGATGGGCAGAAGCTATGAGGGAAATTTCCGGACGTCTTGAAGAGATGCCAGGGGAAGAAGGTTACCCTGCATACTTAGCTTCAAGATTAGCACAGTTCTATGAACGTGCAGGACGTGTAACAACAATCGGTTCACACAAAGCAATCGCTTCAGTAACCGTAGTTGGAGCAGTATCTCCAGCAGGTGGGGACGTATCAGAACCAGTTACAACCAACACATTACGTATTGCAAAAGTATACTGGGCATTAGATGCTTCACTTGCAGACAGACGTCACTTCCCATCCATCAACTGGTTAAACAGTTATTCATTATACGTGGACAGTATTACTCCATGGTGGAACGGTGAAGTCGGTAGTGATTGGAGAGATCTAAGAAATACCGCTATGGCTCTTTTACAGAAAGAAGCAGAACTTAACGAAATTGTACAATTAGTAGGTCCTGACGCATTACCTGAAAAAGACCGTGTAACATTAGAAGCAGCACGTATGTTAAGAGAAGACTTCTTACAACAAAACGCATTCGATGATACAGATACATATTGTTCACCTAAAAAACAATATAACATGCTAAAAACACTTTTATTATACAACACAACCGCTCAAGAAGCATTAGCTGACGGCGCAGATGTAAATAAACTTGTAAACTTAGATGTTAGAGTAGACTTAGACAGAATGAAATATGTACCAGAAGATGAATTTGATGCTAAAACAGAAGAATTAAGAAATCAAATTACAAAACAATGTAGCGAGGCTGGACAATGAATGATGTAGATATTAAAACAAGAGAATATACTACAGTATCAGAAGTATCTGGACCTTTAATGGTTGTTCAAGATGTTGAAGGTGTAGCTTACAACGAAATTGTAGAAATCGAAACTCCTACAGGTGAAAACAGAACTGGACAAGTATTAGAAGTTGAAAACGATGTAGCACTTGTTCAGGTATTCGAAGGTACAAGTAACCTCAACACATTATCCACAAAAGTCCGTTTCACTGGTGAAACTGCAAAAATCGGTGTATCAACTGATATGTTAGGAAGAATATTCAACGGTATTGGTAAACCTATCGACGGTGGACCGGATATCATTCCTGACAAAGAATTGGATGTGAACGGTTCTCCAATGAACCCTGCAGCAAGACAATTCCCTGCAGAATTTATCCAAACCGGTATCTCAACTATCGACGGAATGAACACACTTGTACGTGGTCAGAAATTACCTATCTTTTCAGGTTCTGGTTTACCTCACAACCAGCTTGCAGCTCAAATTGCAAGACAAGCAAAAGTACTTGCTGAAGATACTGAATTTGCAGTAATTTTCGGTGCTATGGGTATTACTCACGAAGAAGCAAACTTCTTCATGAACGAGTTTGAACAAACCGGTGCATTAGAAAGAGTAACAGTATTCATGAACTTAGCAGACGACCCTGCTATTGAAAGAATCATGACCCCTAAAATGGCACTTACAACTGCTGAATATTTAGCATTTGAAAAAGGTATGCACGTATTAGTAATTCTTACCGATATTACTAACTACTGTGAAGCACTTAGGGAAATTTCATCAGCACGTAGTGAAGTACCAGGACGTAGAGGATACCCTGGTTACATGTACACTGACTTATCACAGATGTACGAACGTGCAGGACGTATTGGTGGAAAAGACGGATCTATTACACAGATGCCTATATTGGTTATGCCTCAGGACGATATTACACACCCTATTCCTGACTTAACCGGATATATTACAGAAGGTCAGATTGTATTAGACCGTGAATTAGACAGAAACGGAATCTACCCTCCAGTAAACGTACTTCCTTCATTATCAAGGTTAATGAGTGGGGGTATTGGAGCAGACCGTACTCGTGAAGATCACAGTGGGGTATCAGACCAATTATATGCAGCATATGCAGAAGGTCGTGACTTACGTGATTTAACAGCTGTAGTTGGGGAAGAAGCTTTAACTGAAACCGATCTTAAATACTTAAGATTTGCTGATGCATTCGAAGATCAATTCATCAGACAAAGTCTTGATGAAGACAGATCTATTCAAGAAACTCTTGATTTAGGTTGGAACTTATTTACCATCTTACCTAAAACTGAACTTAAACGTGTAAAAGACGAATACGTTGAAAAATATTTACCAACTGAAGAATCCAAAGTAGAAGAAGAAACTACTGAAGAATAATTTCAATTATTCTTTAAATTTTAAGGTAAATATGTCAGTGAAGGAGGCTAGTTAATGGCAGGAGAAAAACTGGATGGAATTAATCCAACACGTATGGAACTTCTTAATTTAAAAGACAGAGCTAAATTGTCTACTAAAGGTCATAGTCTTCTTAAAGAAAAAAGAGATGCTCTCATTAAGGAGTTTTTTGAAATATTGGATAGAGTTCAAGGTTCTAGAGATGAAGTAGAAAAGAAATTAGCTATTGCTTATGCAGAACTAAACAAAGCTCAAATAGACATGGGAGATATGGCAGTTAAACGTGCCGCTTTATCAGTTAGAGAATCTATCGAATTAGACATAAGTTCTAGAAGTATTATGGGTGTTTCTGTCCCTGTTGTAAAAAGTCAAGCTACACATAACGATGTAATTAGCAGAGGTTATGGTTTTGCTGGAACTTCAGCTAACTTAGACATAGCTGCTAAGGAATTCGAAGAGTCAATAAAAATCATTATTGAACTCGGTGAAATCGAAAAAACCATTCTTATGTTAGCTAAAGAGATTGAAGCAACTAAAAGAAGAGTAAATGCTTTAGAACATGTAATGATTCCTCGTATCAACAACACCATTTCATTTATTGAAATGCGTTTAGAGGAAATGGAAAGGGAAAGCTTTGTACAGCTTAAAGTTATTAAGCGTAACATTGACTCAAGAGAATGAATAAATTCATGGATTTCTCCATGATTATTCTTTTTCATATCCTTTCTCAAATATAACTATTTTTTTTTCAATTATAGATGGTGTGTAACAATTATTATAATCCGCCCTATTTTTCTATAATTTAATTGATTATTTTTTTCTATAAACGTCTTATTATTAACTATATTATATATAATTTTAGAATTAAATTTTAATTAATTTTTTAAGTATTAATTATAGGTATATTTTATATTAGATTGTATATGAATATTACATATAAAATATATTTTATTGGTTGATTTTTTGGTTTTAAAGGACGATAATATTGATCAGACATTTTTATTATCTTTGGATATATGTACAATCATTCCTGATAATCATGTATGTTTTTTATTAGAAAGTTGGTAGATTGTATAGCTTTTAGTTATATTGGCTGTGAATATGGGAATACTCATGGTCAAAAGGCTTATTCTGCAGCTTTAATGATAGAGTTATTGTTTTAAGTATGATTTATTCTATACATAGCAGTCGTAAATTGGAAGCATCCTTCGTGAGAATGTTATTTTTATGTACATGGCTAGTTTTGAAACTCCAGTATTCACTACTATTGGGGATTTTAAACGTGAACATCAAGATTTGATAGGAAGAGTATTTTTTGAAAAGGTAAATTATGGACATAATCGTTATTTAATTGATTTTAACAGAATTAATGTGGATAGCAGTAAAACAAGAGTATATACAAATAAATATAATAGTTTAACAAGTGAAGACATTGCTAAATTACTTCATATTGTTGAACAAGGATTCATTACAGATGAAGAAGAAAAAATCCTGGATAACTGCAACAAAAAAACGTTAATGATGATGGCTTGAAAAAGAAACAAATCAAAAAAGACTTAAGAGAAAGTAAAAACCTAAAAATCAAAGAAGAAAGAACAACTAACAATAATAAAAACCGATAATAATCAAATGTAGAACCAAGATTCGCATACAACAAGTGCACACTAATAATAGACGATATCACCTAAAGGACAAAAAAGTGCAAAAACAGAACAATTACTCCAGACAACTAAATACATGATAAAAATACAGAATATAGAACAAAACCTACTAAAAGAAAACATAATACCCATAGAATGATAAAAACTAAAAATACAAAAAAATTAAATAATATAAATACATCAAGGTTTACTTGGACCAATGTGACAATCACAATTAACTTTCAAAATGTAATTGTCGCACACCCTCTTTTTTTATTTTCAAATCTTTTTTTTTACTAGATGTGTCCTGTTTTTTTTGAATTTAATAAATAAATTTAATATATTTAAACTTACTAATTTTAATAATATAAGATAATTATATTTCAGGTTGTGTATATTATTACTAAAATATTAATAGTAGGTTCCAATACTCGTCCGTTATCAAAATCCTTAAAGCAATTGGGTTACACGGTATATGCCACTAGTTTTTTTAATCTCTTGGATCAGGAGGATGTTGTTGATAAACTGATTGTTCCGGATGAGTTCTCATCATTTGATATGGACGTCATAATTGATTTGGCATTGGAATATGTCAATGAAGTGGATTACATCATATGTTCCAATGATATTGACGTAACTCGTTTTCCAAAATCTAAGGTTATCGGTAATTATGATGTGGATGCTATTAATAACAAGTATAAACTCTATAAGAAGTTGCATAAGAATTTTTTAATGCCTGAAACGTTTAAGTTAAACTCTCTGGAAGAGGCATTTGAAATAAGCAAGTCCAGTGATAAGAAGTATATTGTAAAACCAATCTATGGCTCTGGAGGGGTTAATATTGACTGGTTAAATGAAGATTCCCATGTTGATGATACATTTATCCTGCAGGAGTACATTGATGGTAACAGTATCAGCAGTTCATTTCTATCCTATCCTAATGGGGAGGTGGATATTATCACTGCATCCCATCAGATAATCGGCTCCAATAGGTTGAACGCCGCTAACTTTTTATATTGTGGAAATGTAACGCCTTTGGTTAATCATAGTGATAAGATTGACAATATATCTACCAAGATTTCTCACATGTATAATCTTGTCGGCTCCAATGGAATTGACTTTATCATGCAAAACAACAGGTTTTATGTACTTGAAGTTAATCCTAGGATTCAGGGAACTTTTGAGAATATTGAAAATTCCTTCGATTTCAACCTTGCAGATGCACATATCAATTCTTGCAATAATCATAAAGTAAACATACCTACCGTTAAAAAGTTCAGTGTTAAATTAATGCCCTATTCATTTAAAGATGCATATTATAATTTAAATAATATTCCTAATGTACATGATATATCTAGTGTGGATTATTTAATCAAGAAATCATATCCGGTATGTACTATAATAACAAGTGATCGAATATTGGAAAATGCAATGATAAAATCTGAAATGATTCAAAAAAGAGTTTACAGTTCTATTGTAAAAGAAGTTTAAATTTTTCGCAGAGCAAGTCTTTATATATTGTATAAAAAAAGGATAGTGATTAATTATATTATTCCAAATTCTAATAATATGAACATTATAACTCCGAATGCTATTAGGAATGTGGATATAATCATTATACGAGTGTAAATATAGAATAACTTAACTCTTCTTTCGGGATCTTTATCTAAATAGTCCTTCAATGGATCTTCATAATTTGGCATGATTATTCACCTAAAGTAATTAGTAGTTATATTTGTGTAATATTATTAATAAATGTTTTCAAAATGAGAATAAAAGTATAATAGCTCCCAGCGGAGTCGAACCGCTGTCCCCGGTTCCAAAGACCGGGAGGATTGCCACTACCCTAGGGAGCTATGCTTAAGACTCTTTTTAGAGTACAATATAAGTTTTGTATATTCTCATTTATATACTTTTCTATTTTTTCAATATTTTTTCAAGTTTTTCTTATTTTTATCTTCATGATACTCCAATTGGTAATAAAATTAATCACATATGTAATAAAATATACATAGATTTATATATTAACATAAAGATAAGTAAAAGTTAGAATTAAGAATATGTTCAATTCTTAATTTGCTTGCTTATTAATTTTTCATAAAAATTGATTAATCAAATTAAATAAAATCAGAATATCAGAGTTATACTTTTTTATGATATAATTATAAAATTTATGACTTACTTAATCGAATTAATAATTCATATTTTGGTTTATTAAATGGAGGCGGTAAGATTAAGCGAAATTTGATTTTGATTTTCATGTCTGTACTATTAATAGGTATGATGGCTGTCAGTGCTACTGGCAGTGATACGGTTAATAATGACAGTACCGATATCTCAAGCGTATCAGTAAATGAACAATCAAATGTAGAATCAAATGTTATAGAAAAAAGCACAGTAAGCATTAAAGGTGATTCAAACACTGACCCTACAGGCACCACCAGTCAAAGCACAATAAATAAAGCAAATTCAATTACTGATGATGCTGTAGTAAACAATTCTACAACAAGTACTACATTGAATAAACAAGAATCAAACATTAAAACAAGCTCATCAAAGATTGACACCACAGTAAACACAAATAAATATATGTTTGCAAAAAAAGGTGATAAGATAAATATATCCACTACAGTATTAACAACTGCAGGCAAAAGTACTGCAGGTAGTGTGGTATTTAAATTAAACGGTATAAGTATTGGAACTGCAAAATTGGTAAACAATCAAGCATCCATCTTATATGATACATCAAGCTTATCACAACGTGATTATACAATATTGGTAAAGTATGGTGGATCAACATCATTCAATCCAAGTCAATCAACATCTACATTAAAAGTATCCACAACAATAAACAAGTATACTTTTTCACAGATAGGTGATGCGGCAAACAGAACGAAAGTGTTTATTGAAAAATATAACCAATTACCAAATTATGTGGTAATGGGTAATGAAAAAGTCCAAATGAAGGACTTTTTATATATGTTAAGTAAAACATCATTATCTAAGGCATCTGTAGTACATCCGATATTTACAGATGCTTCAACAGCTAACACTAACTGTTATAATACAAGAGTATACAAAGAGGAATATTCTTCATTATCTTTGAAAGTGATAAATGAATATGAAAATACGCTAAAAAATCCAACAAAGGTTGCTTCAACCGTTGGAACAATCGGATTTGATGATTTGGTATATTTCTATTCAAGAATGGTAGCATACATGTATAATAATGGAGCCTATCCAAACTATTGTACCGTATTGCCATTATCAACTAACTATGATGATTATGTTAGATCTACACAAAAACAAGATATCAACATACAATTAAATTCATATGAAGTTAATCCGAATATGCCCGCAACCATTTCTGCCACATACACATATGGCAATGGTACCAGCGTAAACGGTTTAACCACTGTATTCAAAGTTAATGGTATAACAATTGGTTCTGCAAAAATAAATAATGGTAAAGCATCATTAACATTTGATGTTCCAAACTGGAAGATTAAAAACTATACATTACTTGCCAAGGTCGGAGCAACAAATACCAGTTATGAAGCAACAAGACAATCAACATTATCCGTTGTAAAATTCACCATTAAAAGTACAAAAATTATATTGGAACCATTATACATTGCTCAGAAGGATAAAACTTTCACTTTAAAAGCAAAAGTTTTAGATTCAAGTAACAATCCTGTTGATGGAGGAAAATTTGTCCTCAAATTAAACGGTGTATCAAGTGGTACTACAACAGTATCAAATGGTGTGGCAACAATATCATTTGGCACATCAGCACTGTCAACCAACAAGATTAACACTATTGAAGCAATATATGGTGGAACAAACAAATACCAATCAAGTAAAAACTCATCAAAAATCAGGACAGTATCATCCCTATCAACATATACTTACTCACAAGTATTGGATGCGGCAGTGAGGGTAAAAAATTATATCGAACAACATGAAAGTTTACCTAAATATGTCGTGATGGGAAATGATAACGTTGCAATGTCAGAGTTTTTATACCTATTGGCAGAAGTTGTAACAACCAATAAAACCTACGCTAATGGTAAATTTGGAGATAATGTGTCTTCATACAATACAAGCTGTTACGGTAAAAATCTTGTACAAAGCGAGTATGTTAAATCAGCGGGAAATATAATTTCATTCTACGCAAATAACTCACGAGCACCAGCAGCGATATCCACAGCTATCGGAACAATCAACTTTGAAGACACCGTGTATATTTACGCACGTGTAGTGGCATATATCAGTAACAATAAACAGTTACCTGCCTATGCCGTAGTTTCAAAGCTCAAGTCCGATTCCTCAAGCTACACATCAGACAATACAGTAGCTTCAGGATATCAGCAATACTTGGTAAAAACCAAGAATTGTGAAGTAAACGCTACAATATTTAAGAATGCAGTAGCCAGTGCAATTTCCGGTGTAAGCGGTGCATATAATCAGGCAAAAGCAATATTTGATTATGTGAACAAACACACTACATACAGCTATTACGCCGATACAAGATACGGATCCGTAAGAACACTCAGTCAAGGTTACGGTAACTGTGTAGACATGGCTCACGTATGTGTTGCAATGTTCAGAACAGCAAACCTGCCTGCCAGATATGTTCACGGTAAAAGCTGTGTATTCAGAAGCGGACTGGTAACCGGTCACGTATGGGCAGAAGTGTACGTTAATGGTAAATGGGTTCAATGTGATGCAACATCTGACTACAACTCCTTTGGAACTATTGTAAATTGGAGCAGAAACTCAGGTGAAGTAAGATATATTGAATTACCATTCTAAACTCCCTTCTTTTTAAATTTTTTATATATTTTCGCCAAATATCATTTTTATTTCATATGGGGATAATCCTTATCAAAAATACTGTAATTGGGTTTTGAACTGTTATATTCTATAGTATCATGGGAGTATATCCTGATAATTAATCATTCATGCAATGTGGATGCTTTATATGATTAAATTATTTCTATCATTTTTTTATAGGGCAGTGATAATACCCTAATGGTGTATAATTGATGATTTTTTTCTTTTAAATACAATAAAAAGTATTATAAATAATCATTTAAAGAAATATTAGTAGATAATATGCGAGTTAGGCAAATAATAATTGAATCATTAAAATTACCGTTAACTGATTATAAGTCTTTTTTAACAGTATTTTTGTTGTTGTTTTTATGTGAAGTAATATCTCAGGTATCTTATTCCTTTAAAATCGGTGAATATTATTTATTATTTGTATTTATCAGATCAATAGTTAGTCTAATATTGATTGGCTTAAGTATGAATATTGTAAACCATGTGGTATTTAACAAGTCAATACATCTACATTTTAAACAACATTTTAAGGAAGGTTTAAATGAGTATGTCCTCACATTATTTTATCTTTTAATTCCATTAATATTAAGTCTGTTCTTCATTTATATAACCGGGCTGTATTCTATTGTTGTGGACATTAGGGAGTATATACTGCAGATGGATATTGATTCGGCAGCATTAACAGTTGAAGAATTATCTCATGTATTGCCGGAGTCAATGACAATTGATTTTTTACACACGTTTCAATTACATTCACTCTTCACTTTGTTTTTGTATGTATTGTTCACATCATTTTCTTTCATTGGACGAATACTGATGTTTAAATATGGAAATTTAAAAATGGCACTAGATTTACGTAACATTTTTATTGTCGTTAGAAATATTGGATGTCTTCGATTTATGAAATTTGTTCTAATATTCACGATAATATTGATATTTGTTGTCAATTTACTGGTAATTCTCGGAGCAGTATTTGATGATGTGTTACTATCAACATTTTTCGAAGTATTCCTGTTGTTTTTTGCCACTAATGCTTTTTATAAGTTATATTTTGATAACACTGCATCAAATGAGTTGGATTAATCAGTTTATTCGGTCATATGTCGGGGTAATTTTAATCATCTCAATATTCCTTTTTTTTATTAATCTAATTGAACTGTTTATCATTATTTTTAAAACTCTTTTTTGACTAAAAAAATATAGAAATAATAAACTACATAACTATATAATAATTAATCTAATAATTTACAGGAGAGTAATGCAATTGAAATTTTCTTTAGAATTATTACCCAACGAACCTATAAGTAATCTACTTGAATTAATTAAGATTTCAGAGGATATTGGTTTTGAAAACGTATGGATAACCGATCATTACAATAATAAGAACGTATTTGAAATCCTTGCACTCGCAGCATATGAAACCAGTACGATACACATGGGTTCAGGAGTATCAAATCCATTTATCAGAAATCCCGTAACAATAGCACAGGCAACAACCACTCTGGATGAAATATCAGACGGCAGGGCACTACTTGGAATAGGGCCTGGTGATAAGGCAACGATGAATGCCCTCGGCATCAAATGGAACAGGCCATTATCTGCCGTGGAGGATGCAGTAAATCTAATAGGGGACTTGATTGAGGGTAAGGAAGTTAAGGATGGTGCAAAGCTAACAGGTACCAGTAAAGTTCAGGAAAAAATACCGATATATATAGGAGCACAGGGTCCTAAGATGCTCGAATTATCGGGTAAAATTGCAGACGGAAGTCTGGTCAACGCTTCAAGTCCCAAAGACTTTGAACATGCCATACCACTAATTAAAAAAGGAATATCCAATTCCTCAAATCCGGAAAAAGACTTTAACTTTGCAGCATATACTGCCTGTAGCGTTGATGATGATAAGATGGCTGCATTTAATCAAACCAGAATCGTGGTGGCATTTATCATAGCCGGTTCACCTGAAGTTGTACTGAATCGCCATGGAATCAATGTCGAATCTGCAAAACTGATTAAGCAATACCTGTCAAACAATGATTTCAAACAAGCAATCAATGCCGTAGATGAGGATATGGTAAACGCATTTAGCGTATGGGGAACACCTTCACAGATAAGTGACAAGATAGAAATATTGCAGGATATGGGCGTTAATGAATTTGTAGTAGGTTCACCTATAGGAAAAGACAGAATCAAATCTCTTAAATTATTGGAAGATATAATCAATTCATTTAATTAAGGATGTATAATATGCAAGTACAGAAGATTAACAGACAAATACGTGAAAAATCCATTCAAAACCTTAAAAACAAGATGGAACGCAAGAAAAATAAGAAGCCCCTGGAAGCATATGCTGCTAGCTGGGCTGGTGAAGACAGGTTATATGACTGTGTTGGTTATACAATATTTATAGTACTTCCAACCAGCGGTTGCCAGTGGGCAAGAGATAGTGGTGGATGTACCATGTGCAGTTATATAGCCGATTCCCCGTTATGCGATATCGGGGATGATGACCTGATAAGAATCTTCGACCTCCAGTGGAATAAGCAGTTGGACAAGGTTGATATAACCTCTTATGAGAATGTGGCGATAAAACTATTTGTATCAGGTAGTTTTTTAAATTGCAATGAAGTACCCAAAAATGTTCAGGAATATATCTTCAATAAATTCAATAAATACGATAATTTAAAAGAGGTAATTGTAGAGTCAAAGCCCGAATTCATTGATGAAGATTCACTTATTCGATTGGCATCACTGATACCTGATAAAATTTTTGAGATTGGTATAGGTCTTGAGACTTCAAATGAGGAAACTCGTCAAAATAAGATAAACAAGGGAATAACAAACAGGGCATTCGAAGACTGTGTAAGCCTAATAAACAGCATTGAAGACTATGACATAAGAGCCAAAGCATATCTATTGGTAAAACCAATACTGATATCAGAAAAAGAAGCCATTCAAGAAGCTATTGAATCAGCCGAATATGCCAAAAAAGTCGGAGTAAAGAGAATAGCATACTGTCCCGCAACGGTCCATGCAGGAACATTAATGGATTCGCTATGGAAAAAAGGCTCATACAATCCTCCATGGATATGGAGCACTGTGAAGATAATCAAAGAAGTGCGAAAAAATGTTGATATCCCATTTATAATGGACACTGCAGGATTCGGAACAAGACGGGGCCCATTCAATTGTAAAAAGTGTAACTCAAAATTGAAGTCATTAATCATAGAATCAAACCTGACCCAGGAAATCCCCGAAGAATTAGAGGACTTCACCTGTGAATGTAAGGACAAATGGCTGGCTGATTTAGAGTTTGGTGAAGTTTTAAATACTACAACCAATCCTAAATGCTAATCAATCTCTCTTTTTTTTATTCTTTTTGATATCAATCTGTTTTATTCAATCATTTGCTATTTTTTTTACATTTCATGAGTTTATACATTAATAATCATACAGTGATATGATAAATTATCGATGGTTATAATAACCCGATTTTGAAATGTGAATATATATAGCAGAATATTTGTTGTTGATAACTGATATTTGTGTTGATTTGATTTATTGGAGTTTATGTTGAAATAACGGGAGTACAAACTAAAAAAAGAGAAAAAAGGTAGGGTAGTGATTTATCCTAATATGTTTTTGATATCCTCTTCAGGATTTGATATTAGTTTTAAGTCGAAGTTATCGACCAGTACGTTAAGTATTGTTTCATCCACCCATGCAGGAAGTATTGGGCCGATGTGGATGTTGGTTAAACCTAATGCCAGTAGGCTCCAGAGTATGGATACGGCTTTTTGTTCCATCCAACTTAACACGAACGTTACAGGTAAATCATTTAATCCCATGTCAAATACTTCTGTAAGTGCAGTTAATATTTCGGCTCCTACAATTGCATCGTTACATTGTCCTAAATCAATATGTCTTGGTATGCCTTCTATGTCACCTAAGTCCAAATCGTTGAATCTGTATTTTCCACATCCGACTGATATTATTATTGTATCTTCAGGTAATTGTTTTGCAAAGTCAGTGTAATAACTCATTGCTGGGTTTGGCACGTCACATCCGCCCATTACGAAGAATTGTTTGATTTTACCTGCAAGTACCAGTTCCTTAATCTTATCTGCCAATGAAAGCACGGTGTCTTTTCCAAATCCTGTCATGTATGATGTTTTGTTTTCTTCCTCTTCAAGTTCTGGAAGTTCCAATGCTTGAGTGATTATGTCAGAGAAGTCGTAATCATCAATATGTGGTACTTCAGGTAGTTGTGCTATACCGGAGGTGTATATTCTGTCTTTATAACTTTCTTTTGGTATCAGTCCGCAATTTGTCGTTACAAGTACAGGGATTTCGTATTTTTCAAAGATTTCTTTTTGATCAAACCATGGTCCGCCTAATTGGCCTTTGAGGTGTTCATATTTGTTTAAGCCAGGATAACCGTGTGCTATTAACATTTCACTGTGGGTGTAGATGTTTATGCCTTTTCCTTCGGTCTGTTTTAGTAGCTCTTCCAATACTTTTAGGTCGTGACCTGTAACCAATATTCCATGTCCTTTGCTTGCACCTTTTGGTACTTCTTTTGGTTCGGGTTCTCCGTAATTTTCACGGTGTGCTTGTTTAAGTCCGTCCATTACTTTGATATTGATTTGACCTGCTTCAAGGGCCATTTCAATAAAGCTTTGAATATCGAAGTTTACGTTTGTTAATGTTGAGTATAACGCTTTTGTTATGAATTTGTTTACTTCTTCATCGACTTTTCCGAATTCCTCCATTTGGTAGTTGTATGCGGCAATTCCTTTGGCTGCAAAGATTAGGTTGTCCTGTAGTCTTGCAAGGGTCTCATTTTTTCCGCATACTCCTATTTTTGTACATCCTTCGCCTTGAACGGCTTGTGAACATTGGTAACAAAACATATTGTCATTCATTTTATAATCACCTATCATTTTTTTTGTTATATTTATTTAATGACTTATTGAGTATATAATATTATGTCACTATGTAAGTGAATTTGGAACAAACTTTAAATACTTATAATTATATACTATTAAAAATAATGAGAAAATATTTTAAAAATGGGGCTGTAACAATTGACAGATAACGAAAACTTGAACATATTAAAAAAGATGGGATTGACAGATTATGAATCAAAGGCATACCTTGCATTGATGTCTCTAATAACATCAAAGGCGGATACCATAAGTAAGGAATCGGGAGTTCCACGCTCAAAGATATATCCGGTACTGGAAAGTTTAAAACAAAAAAATCTCATAAAAATACGTCAGGGAAGACCACTCGAATATGATGTAATAGATCCATTGGAGTCATTAACTAATTATAAAGAAGATTTTTTAAGGCAAATGGACATACTTGAAAAAAACCTGGTTGAAATATATGATAATAAACTGCCAACCGTAAATACGCCAATCCAATCAATCGAAGACATAAATAAAATTTTACAAAAGCAGAAAGACATTTTAAACAAGTCTAAAAAAATAGTCCTGATACGTTTGGGATTTTTATTGCCGTCGGAAGTTGATTCATTCAAAAAAATGATACTCAAACTGGACAAGAATGGAATCAAGGTAAAAATATTATCCGTAAGCAAATGTGAGGTGGATGGTGTAAATATTGACATGGAAGAAATTCTATCCAATCTACCGGTAAATGTAAGGTATGTGCAGCTTCCCTCTGCACAATTGATAATAAGGGATTATAAGGAGATGATGTTGGTATTTGCAGAAAATTCTGGAAAATCAATACGTAACGCTAATATGGTAGGTTTATACAATACATATTCGACAATCATATCAAATTATTCATCCGCATTTAACAGGAAATGGAATTCAACAGACAAATAGTCACATCAAATCTTATAACATATGCTGCTTGCCAAGTCTACACCTATCTCGGATGAAATTACATTGCATTTCGTATTAAGAAGATAATAAATGGTGGTATTTATATCCATTTCAGTCAAACCCTCAAAGTTGCCCATTCCCTTGCTGATAATCATGTCTACATCATTTATCAGCTCATGCAGCTCATCAGAGACATAATCCTTCACGACGCCCACGGAATTGGCGCCGGTGCTTATGATGGTGGCATATTCATCCAATCCTAAATCATATGCATCGCTCACGATTGCATCATTTAATATTGGGGCTTCCTTTAAAGCCAGTATGATTTCCAGGTCATAATCCTCTTTAATCTTCTTTATCAATAGTTTATCAAATACGATTTCTCCTCCGTTATCTGATAAATAAAGTATTCTGTTGGCTTTTTTCAGGTCCTTGTCCAGTTTGTCGACATCATTGATTACAAGTTCATCTGTAATCTTTTGTTTGATTAACTTTTCCATGTCGGTGTCCTGCTTCAATGCACCAAAATCGATGATGTTTCCGCAGACTGCAATTTTAACATAGCTTTCAAGTGAGGGATTTTCATCAATAACTTTTTTTACAGTTGGAATTAACTTTTTGGCCAGATTATTTCCTTTTTCTCTGTACAGCTTGTATGGATCATCATTATCCGTTAGTTTCATAATCATATGATGCAAATCTGTACCTAACTTGTTGGAGTTGGTGTTCTTTTTAAAGTTTTTACCCATAAACTCCAATACTTCTAATGTTATATCCATACGTTTATCATAATCTTCAACAGAATTTTCTATAGCTTCTCTTGATTGTCTTAACATACATGATGCACATTCATATTTAACTTTCACATTTCTCAAATCCAATAACTTCTTAATTAATAATCTCTGCTTTAAACTTAATTAATTTAATGGATTTTTGCTCATTTTATCCATCTTTTTTCACTTTTTAAAAAAATCATACTAAAATATAAGTATTCATAAAATGATAAATATTAGTATAATTAATAAATTTTTTTACTTCAACTTCATTTTTTAATTTACATAATTGATGGGGAGACAAAAAGTGCAAGATACATTGCAAGATAAATGTGGAATAGTGGGTATATATTCTTTTGATGATTCAATGGATGTAGCTTCATGGATTTATTCAGGATTATATACTTTACAACATAGAGGGCAGGAATCTGCCGGAATAAGTGTTTTTAAAGATGGTAGAATTAATACTCATGTAGATATGGGTTTAGTATCAGAGGTATTTGATAATGATCTGTTGGATTTATTAAATGGAAATGTGGGAATAGGGCATGTACGTTATTCAACCACCGGTGAATCAGAATTGTCAAATGGACAGCCATTTGTAGAACGTGAAAATGACTTCATAATTGCAGAGGCACACAACGGTGATATTGTCAATTCAAAATTACTGCGGGATGAATTAATGGATGCCGGTTATGAATTCAAGTCCACCACGGATTCGGAGGTAATATGTCATTTAATACTGTCCGAATATAACAAATGCGGAGATGTGGTTGAGGCCATCAAGTCATCCTGTTCCAAATTGATAGGTTCTTACTCATTGGTACTGATGATTAATGGCGTAATCTATGCTATTCGTGATCCATTGGGAATGAAACCGCTATCACTGGGTGGAGATGAAGAATTTATAGTGGTAGCTTCAGAAACCGTGGCATTTGATTCATTGGATATAGATTATATACGTTCCATAGATGCCGGAGAGATACTCGAAATCAACAAGGGAGTACAAAAAAGTTATTATCTGCCTAGAGGTGAACATACGGCAAATTGTATGTTTGAATACCTGTACTTTGCAAGACCTGACAGTATGATATTTGACAAAAGTGTATATCAGGTACGTTTAAACATTGGAAAGCAATTGGCAAAGGAATATCCGATAGATGCCGATGTGGTAATTGCCGTACCGGACTCTTCCATACCTGCAACCCTGTCCTATGCAAGACATAGTGGAATACCATATGCAGAGGGTTTAATCAAAAACAGGTATGTTGGTAGAACATTTATCATGCCAACCCAGAAAGATAGGGATATCGCAGTAAAATTAAAGATGAATACAGTGGATGAGGTAATAAAAGGTAAAAAAGTAATTGTAATAGATGATAGTGTCGTAAGGGGAACAACCTCACGTACCATTATCAAGATGATAAAAGATGCAGGTGCCAAAGAGGTACATCTACTGATAGGATGTCCGGAAATCATCTCTCCATGCTACTATGGAATAGCAATGGCTACTAAGGAAGAATTAATAGCCGTAGACAGAACCAATGAAGAAATCAAAGATGCAATAGGTGTGGATTCCATAGGGTACATCAGTATCGAAGGGCTTGTAGATTCAATAGGTACACCTCGTGAAGACTTATGTCTTGGATGTATAACAGAGGAATATCCTACAATTATCCCACCAGAATTATATAAAGAAGAATAAATGGATTATTCTTCAACGTTACCCCTTTTTTTAATAGTTATCTCATTTTTTAAATTTATAAAGGTAGAGTGTTATGGTAGAATTATTAGCTCCCGCAAAAGATAAAAGATGTGTTAGTGCAGCAATAAACAACAATGCAGACAGTGTATATGTTGGGATAACCGATTATAATATGCGTGCAAATGTGGCAAACATCAGTTTGGATGATATTGAAGATATCGTAAAGTATTGTCATGATTATGATAAAAAGGTCTATGTATGTACAAACACAATCGTATCTGATAATCAGCTTGTCAAATATAAAAAACAACTTGAAAAGCTTGAATCATTTGACGTTGATGCATTGATAATATCCGATATGGGAATGATCAATATAGCTAAGGATTCATCAATCCCGTTACATCTAAGTGTACAGGCAAACATAACAAATGTGGAAGCACTAAAATTATATAATGAACTGGGTGTTACACGTGCAGTATTGTCACGTGAATTATCTTTGGAGGACATTAAAAGAATAAAACGGAATTCTCCAATAGAAATCGAAACCTTCATTCATGGGGCAATGTGTGTGGCAATATCGGGCAGATGTTTCTTAAGCAGCTACTTCTATAATCGAAATGCTAACTGCGGAGAATGTTTGCAGCCATGTCGTCAGGAATGGAGGATTCAATCTCATGATGACAAGGAGTTGATTCTAACTGCTCCCGAGGATAATGATATTGAAAAGTCAAGACTCTTGAGTCCAAGGGATATGTGTATGATAGAGCATATTCCCCAGCTGATGGAAGCAGGCATTGACGCATTTAAAATAGAAGGACGAGCAAGAGCTCCGGATTATGTTGCAACGGTCACGAAGTGTTACAGTGACGCAATCAAACTATATCAATTGGATAAATGGGATGAATCATCCGAGAAATATCTTCCGCAATGGAAGAATGAACTTAAGGGCGTATTCAACAGGGGCTTTGACACTGGATTTTACTTCAGGGTACCAAAGCAATGCAGTTGTGATAATGAAGCCACATATAAGAAGGTTGATATTGGACAGATAACCAATTACTACAAAAAAATCAACGTGGCCGAACTGAAATTATGGGATGAACTGAAAGTGGGCGATACCATTATCATACAGGGAAACAAAACGGGCAGCGTTACAGAAGAAGTGGAATCTATGCAAGTTGACGGCAGGAATATTGAATCGATAAGCGAAGGGCTTGTTGGAATTAAATTTAATAACGTGGTACGTGAAAATGACCATGTATATAAAAAAGTACCAATTAAGGAGTTGAGTTTATGACAAAAAAGAAAATAGCAATTTATGGAAAAGGAGGAATAGGTAAATCTACAACGGTATCAAATATTGCCGCCAGTTATGATAATTCCACCTTTGTAATAGGATGCGATCCTAAATCCGATACCACCAGAACATTGGTGGGAAAAAGAATTCCAACAATCCTTGATACAATGAGAAACAATAAGAATCCCGTATTGGATGACGTGTTATATGAGGGATTTAACAATACGTTGTGTGTAGAAAGTGGAGGACCTGAGCCGGGTGTTGGATGTGCAGGTAGGGGCGTTATCGTCGCCATGAAATTGCTCAATCAGTTGGGTGCATTTGACAGCAATCCCGAATTGGTGATTTATGATGTTCTGGGAGATGTTGTATGTGGCGGTTTCAGCGTACCTCTGCGTGAAGAATATGCTGATGAGGTATACATTGTAACCAGTGGGGAGTACATGTCACTTTATGCTGCAAACAATATTGCAAAGGGTATACGTAAACTCAACGGCAAGCTGGGCGGAATTATCTGCAATTGCCGTAATGTAGAAAATGAGGTTGAGATTGTTAGTGAATTTGCAAAGTTGTTGTCAACGGAGGTAATTGGAATAATACCTAGAAGCCCATTGGTTCAAAGCAGTGAGTTTCAGGCAAAGACTGTTGTTGAGGTATACCCTGATTCAGATCAGTCCAATGAATACCGAAAACTGATTAAATCAATCATGGATAACGATAATCTTGTTGCTCCAACTCCTCTGGAATCAGAGGAATTTGAAAAATTTTTCTATTCCTATGTGGATAACTAGAATGACCCATCCATACTTTTTTTTCTTAAATCTTTCTTTTTATTGTTTTTAATTATATCCATGTGTATACATCATATCCAAGTTTTTCCATCACACCTATGGAAACATTTATGGCTTCATCATAACTATCAAAATAATACAAATGAGACATGCATTTACAATCAGAACAGCCAAAAGATTCAATATGTTTGTCCGTATTTTCATTTATTTTATGTGAAATATCACATTCTATTTTTTTATCACAATGGGTGTATATCACTTGATTTATTTCCACATTTTTATTAAGAGACAAGTAATCCATATGCCAATGTTTTTTCTTATCCTTGGAGATATGTCTTGAAATACGACTTTTCAAACTATTTAGTGCACTGCCCACATATACATAGTAACCAGTATCAAATTTTATAAATCCTTTTGCACCAATTTTTATTCTGCAATCCTTTTTAACATGGATGATCAAACAGTAACTGCCCTTATCAACTTTTTCATAATTCATGATAATTACTATCAAAAAAGTAAAATATAAAATTATTTAAAAATAATTACTATAGGCGATAGAAATGGATGACTCCGATAAAAAAAATTTAACATATGTACTCGTGGATAGAAATCCGGATGAAAACAGTTATGATGATTCTAAAGATACAACAACAAGACAAACTAACGACGTTAATCCGATAATTAATTCATATGATGTTATTGACCAAAATAACAGTCAAATAATAGGTAGAACTTGTAATATAAATGACAGTCAGAATAATCTATCAAAGAATAATGTGTCCACGGATGACTCTTCATGTAGCAGAAATCAGGCAGTTAATCTGAATTATTACATCAGTGTTTCATTGCTGTCTATTATAACATATATGATAGTTGCATATTCAAGCAATGTAGCATTTGCAGAATTAATCGATTTGGAAATACCCTTGATAATCTTTTTATCATTAGCAATGGTATTCCTAACAAGTAACTGGTCAAGAATATACACGTATCTGTTATTCATAATTGTAATTGCCGTTATGATAGCTTTATCATTTAACTATTCATTCCTATTGATGATGGTACTGTTCTCTGAACTAGTAATCTACTCTATAAATGGTATTATAAACAACAAGGATGATTACAATTCAGTATAAATTAATTAAGTGGGGGAGATAATAATGCAATACACTTTTGAGGCAACAGGACATGAAAACGTATTGTCAAAGCATAAGACAACATTTGAAATAACAACCGATAGCACACTTACCCTGAAAGGTGACTGCATAATCGGATTAAACAGCAATGTCACGTTAAATGATTTTCCACAAAAATTAAGGGATAAAATCATGTGTGATGACACAAAAATAGAGTTATCGCTGGAAACGCCCAATGCAAAAGATAAAATAATCGGTTACGGTTCATCACAGTTAACCCTTAATCATCCAAGTGATATGGTATGTAGAAAAAGTACATTTACCTGCAGCAGAACATTAATGATAAAGGCCGATAAGGCAGCAATAGACTTGGATGAAGACCTGATTAATGATCTAAGTAACTGTGAAACCCTAAAAGTAACAATAAAAGTTGATGATTAACGAATAAATAATCTTCAAAATTCTTATTTTTTAAATATTAAATAATTTTTCTATAAAAATGGTGTTGAATAATATAAGTGCGGGAGACGGGAATCGAACCCGCGAAGAGACTACCTCACTAGGCCCTCAACCTAGCGCCTTTGACCGCTCGACCACCCCCGCATATAAAAAATCAGTTATATTTTCGGATGGATTTAACCATTTAGACTTAAAGTCTATAATTATATATTTTAATTATCATATATAAATTTTACTATTTATTCCCGATTTTTTTGTTATTGATGTTAATATACAATCGACAAAAAAAGGAAGAAAAGAAATTATTCACAATCACGCATTCTAATTAAGGATTCTTCACAGGTCTCCATTTTAAAGTCAAGTTCCTTTTCAATTTTATTCACGTTCAATGATGAATCACGAGGTCTAGGAGCTTTCTGAATGAACTTATCACTAGTTATTGGATTAATAAGATTCTCATCCAAATCAAATACATCGGCAATTTGTCTTGTAAAGTCATATCTGCTAATCAGGTCATTGCCCGCCGTGTGATAAATACCATTCTTGTCCTGTCCTGCTATTTCAAGCATGGCCTCGGCCGCATTATCTGCCAGTGTCGGTGAGTTAATCTGATCAGTAACAATATTAATCTCATTCTCCTTTCTAAGCTCATCTATGACCCACGTGGTAAAGTTTAATCTTTCATGCCAGCCATACAATACGCTAACTCTGGCTATTGCCCAGTTATTGCTGTATTTCTGAAGTTGCACTTCGCCATCATACTTACTTTTTGCATAAATTCCCAACGGATTAACCTCATCGGTCTCCTTATAATTGCCCTTTGTTCCATCAAATACAAAATCGGTTGATACATAAATCATCTTGGCATCAACATCTTCGGATGCCTTGGCCAAGTATCCTGTAGCATCACCATTAACTTTATAGGCCGTATCTATCTCGTCTTCACATAAATCCACATTGGTCATTGCAGCACAGTGGATAATCACATCGGGCTTGACTTTTTGTATTGTTTTTTTAACTTCATCTTCATCTGTAATATCACACTTAACAGTATTGTCTGTAGGGTTGGAGTTATGTGATAAAACAAGTTCATGCTCGTCATCAGCTACAGTAGCAATTCTACTACCCAGTAGACCACTACCACCTGTAATAAAGAATTTCATATATAAATATTGTTTTTTAAAATATAAATCATTTGATGTGTAATATAAAAGTAGGTGTAAAAATGAATTGTATGAAAAAAGTCAAAATTACAATATTAAAAACTACCTTGGATGAACAGTTGGCTAAGGAATATGGGGTGGAAGGTTTATCCACATGTCCATTAATGAAAGAAGGCCAGGTATTTTATGCTGATTATGCAAAGCCTGAAGGATTTTGTGATGAGGCATGGAAAGCAATCTACCAATATGTATTTGCATTAGCCCATGGGGCAGAGGATTGTGTATTTTATTATCATGACTGGATAGAAAAACCGGGTGTAGCGATTGTTTCATGCAATGATGGTTTAAGGCCTGTAATTATGAAGCTGGAATCAACGGATATTGATTCAGCTGATTATGACTTTTTGAGTGGTGAAAAACAGGAATAACCAATAAATAATATTGGTAATGCAAAATTGCTTAAAATAAAATAATATGTAATTTTTTAAATAATTAAGGTGAAATCATGCGTAAGCGGTTTACTAAACAGACCACTTTAGAATTTACACAACCAACTTTATCAGAAGGGGACAATACGCATTGCTATACTGTATCTGAGATAACTGATTACATTAATCAGAAACTAAAACGTGATGATGCACTGGCAAAGATCATGGTTAAGGGTGAAATATCCAACTATAAATCATATCCTAATGGGCATAGTTATTTCACGCTTAAGGATAAGGATTCACAAATAAGTTCCGTTATGTTCTGGGGATATAAAAAGCATTTGAAGTTTGAACCTAAAGATGGGATGAAGGTAATCATTACAGGTAAAATAGAAGTGTATAAAAAATATGGAAATTATCAGTTGTATGCTCATAATATAACAGAAGAGGGAGTCGGTGATTTACATATTGCATTCCAGCAATTAAAGGAGAAACTATCAAAAGAGGGATTGTTTGATGAGTCCCATAAAAAGAAGATAGTCAAATATCCAAAACGTATAGGTGTGGTAACAGCATCTACCGGTGCAGCGGTAAAGGATATCATCACGACAATAAAAAGAAGGTATCCTTATTGTCAAATACTTGTATTTTCCACACTGGTACAGGGAGATGATGCGGCAGATAACATAGTTGAACGAATTTCTGATGCTCAGAATTATGGCTTGGACACGTTAATTGTTGGTCGTGGTGGTGGAAGCATAGAGGACTTATGGCCATTCAATGAAGAAAAGGTAGCACGGGCAATCTATGATTCAAATGTACCCATAATCAGTGCGGTGGGTCATCAAATTGATTACACAATTTCCGACTTCGTGGCGGATTTAAGAGCACCCACACCAACGGCAGCAGCTGAAATGGCTGTTCCGGATGCATATGTATTAAAATCCAAATTAAATGATTTGAATGAAAGAATAACCAACACAGTTAGAAATAAGATACTGGAAAATAGAAATAAATTGAATACAATATCTAAGAAAAATATACTAAAACATCCTCAAAGCATATATGATCATCCAAAGATGAATCTGGAGTTACTCATTGGCAGATTTGAAAACGCATCACAGCAAATTATTCATGACAACAGAAATAAGCTGTTGAAATTGGAAAATTCATATATCTTTAAGAATCCCAAGTCAATAACAAAGAACAAGAAGGATAGATATATCAAAAATATCTCTAAACTGGAGGTTTTAAATCCGCTATTAACACTAAAAAGAGGTTATGCTATTGCCGAGTGTAATGAGAAGGTAATATCTTCTTCGAAAGATGTTAAAGTGGGGGATAAATTGGACATAAAATTTGATGATGGAACTATTAATACAAAGGTGATATAAATGGAAGATTTAAGTTTTGAAGAAAGTCTGGAAAAATTAGAGGAAATCGTTGAAAAATTAGAAAATGGGGATGTACCATTGGATGATGCAATCGATGAATTTAATAATGCAATGCAATTGGTCAAAGTATGTGATGAAAAGTTAACTAAAGCAGAAGAATCCATTGCTAAGATAGTTGAAGAAAATGGCGAATTAATGGATTTTGTTGTTTCCGATGAAGAATAATCATATTTGGGTCAGTAGTACCATGCTACTGGCCATTCTTTTTTTAAAATGGATATCTGATGAATTTGTCATGTTAAAAATGATACTGTAAATTTTTCAAAAATTATTAATAATTTAAACTATAGATAAATAACTAATATTGAAGATTATTAAGAAATAATTAATGGTGAGTTAGTTGAAGATAATGATTACAGGTGGAGCAGGATTTATTGGATCAAATTTTGTTCATCACATCTCAGAAAAATATCCAGATTATGATATAACGGTCCTTGATAAATTAACATATGCAGGTGACTTAGAAAACATCAAATCATTAGATGTTGAATTTATAAAAGGAGATATTGCAGACCCAATTGCAGCAAGCAAAGCAATGAAGGATGCGGATTATGTGGTAAACTTTGCAGCAGAAACACATGTGGATAAGTCAATCAACGATCCCCAGTCTTTTGTAAAGTCTGACGTCTTAGGTACACAGAATCTATTGGAACTGGTAAGAGAATATGATGTTGAACGTTATATTCAAATATCAACAGATGAAGTATACGGCAGCATACTTGAAGGTTCATTTAAGGAAACTGATAACATAGATCCATCAAGTCCATACTCAGCAAGTAAGGCTGGAGGGGACTTGCTGGTAAATGCATACTATAAAACATATGGAATACCTGTTATTATTACAAGAAGCAGTAATAACTTTGGTCCAAGACAATTTCCGGAGAAACTAATACCACTGTTTATTTTAAAGGCATTGCATGATGAACCGCTACCGGTATATGGTGACGGACAGAATGTACGTGACTGGATTTATGTTGAGGATAACTGTGCAGGTGTAGATACCGTCCTTCATAAAGGTAAACTAGGTGAAGTATATAATATTGGCGGAGGTAATGAGAAAAATAATATGGAAATTACCAAACTGATACTGGAAAAACTAAATAAACCTGAAAGTCTAATTCAGCACGTTGAAGACAGGTTAGGTCATGACAGAAGATACTCCCTTGATGCCACCAAGACCAAAAAACTTGGATGGGAGCCTAAATGGAACTTTGAGGACGCTATGGAAAAAACTGTAAATTGGTATAAAGAAAACCAGGAACGTTTATATCCAAAGACTAAAACATTATAAATAACCTTCAACATCTTCTCTTTTATTTTTAAGTAATTGATAAATTTCAAACTCTTTTTCTACTCTTTATTAATTCTATGAGAAAATGCTTATTGTAAATATTCTATCTTTACAAGAGGGGTATTGAATAATTTTTGGCTATTTTTAATAAAGCATGATTAATAATCTAATCATCCATTAACATATGATATAAGTTAATATTTTCATTAATCAAATTCAAATAATATTTTTTTTTTAAAAAAAGTATTTATTCTTTTTTTTTTAAAAAGAATAAAGAAAAGGGGTAATTTTATTTTTATATTTATTTTATAAATATGTATGATATCATCGCTTTCTCTCACGAGGAGTTCTACCTTCAAATCCGGCAAAGAATAATAAACCAACTAAAACAACACCTACAAGATATGCTGCCGATATTTCGGAATCTTGTGGGGCTGACTTACTTAATTTTTTCTTAGTTACTTCAAATACGGATTTCATAGCTGAACCTGCACTGGCTGCACTAGCTTCACCATCATCACTTTTTGAACCGGCACTTGCCTCGGCATTGGCTGCTTGGGCATTGGATGCTGCTTCAGCTGAACTAACATCTCCAACTGAACTTCCACTGCCTTCTGCTGTACTGTTGGTTTTACTGTCTCCAGCACCACCGTTTGTACCGACACTTACACCATCACCGTAATTGTTTGATGAGGTACCGCTACCGCTTGTTCCACTTCCACTGTTTGCACCGGAGTCACCGCTATCGGAGTTACCGGTGTTTTCACCGTTTCCATTAGATTGGCTTCCACTGCCTTCATTACCGTTTCCATCAGTAGCTGTACCGTTGGTACCGTTGGTATTCTGTGTATCTGCATTACCTGGTCCAACAAGATTTGCTACACTGCCGGAACCTGCACTTTGACCATTTGCATTAGCATTAGGGTTACCGCTAACTCCGGTATCCACTGCACTTGCATCAATACCTATTTCGGTAACTGTGCTGGTTAGATCTATTTCTCCACTGTAGTCATCTTCTACTAATGTGTTGGTGTATGGTAGGTCATTAGGGTCAAGTAGTGATCCTTTATAGCTGGTTGATGCTGCCATCATGTCTGAAAATTGTTGTTTCATCTCATTAGGGACAGTTGATGTTTTAACTACCCATTTGTTGAATACAACGTTTTTACATGTGTGGTGACAACATGCAATACCATATTGCACTGCACTTTGAATGTACTTGTTTGATAATTGTTCACGCAAAGCTTGATTGGATTCCCAGAATCCGTTCATGTCGGTTGTCAGTAACCAACCGGCCATGGATTGGAAAGCATATGCTTTGTAGTCTTTGTTAACGTTTAATTTGTCACTAACCAGCATCTTACCGATTTGTGTAATTAATCCGGAACCTAATGCACCTGCATTATTTCCTGTTCTGTTAACTTCCACGGCATTTCCATGTCTGTCTTCTGCATATCCTTGGGTTGTGAACATTATTTCCATAGCATTCTGTAATTTAGCTGCCATGGCATTCCAACCACTAGCACCATTGATTTGTGAATCGATATATGTAGGGTTAAGCAATGTGTCACGTATTTCTTTTTGGATTTCTTCAACTAATGTACTTGAAATGATATTGTTTTTATCACGAATATCCAGTAATTGGGTGTTTACTTTTGCTCCTAAAGTATTAGCAGCGTTAAGCAGTCCACCAAACCAATCAGCATAATCATCTGAATCAGTAACTCTCCATGTACTGTCAAGGTTTTGGGTTAATAACGTTAAATGGCTTAAAAGATAAGTAAACTGGTCTGTATTGTTGGTTACTTCAATTTTACCATTATCATTTACATTCCAAGCATTGGATATCCTGGACATGTATACGCTTGACAATTCATTACTGATTCCATTTTCTGAATCCTGCCAGTTGGTTACACTCGGTGCCAAATCAGATACACCAGTACCTTCAAGAATTGCACCACGTAAACCGAATACTCTGTCTAATGCACCTTCTGTTTTATTGTATGCTTCAATGTATTCATTTATGTGTTTTATAACATAGTTTTCTATGTTTTTACCAGTTGATGATTCATTTAAGTCATACACTAATTTAACGGCGTCATTCAACATCTTAATCCACTGTGGATTTGAACTTACAATTGTCGTGAAAACATCAAGTCTTGGACGATTGATAACTGATCCGTCACTTAACTTTAATGTTAAGTTTTCGAGTGGTATAACTTTAAGACCATTGTATTTACCATTGTGGTCCCATGTTGGTTCCACACCCATGAAATAAAGGAATTCTGCTAGACTTACACCTTCAGTACGTAATACTTCAGTACCCCAAATAACTATAGCATTTAGTTGTGGCCATGAACCTGCATTGTTTTCATAATAATTTCTTATCATGATATCTACTGCATTTTTAGCCATTTCCCATGCATTTTTACTTGGCATCTTGGTTGTATCACTTGCATACAAGCTTCTTCCTGTCGGCAATACATCAGAATATGAAGGGTCTGCTGATAAACCCGGTTCAACATATCCACCGTCAAGTGCAGTGAATATTGATGCCCATTCCTTGTTATCTTTAATTCCTTCAATTATGTTATATACATCTGTTATGTCCTGATATAATGCACTCTCATTGTTTTGCATGTATGTTTCGGCAACGTCATCAATGCTGTTTCCATCAACCAGTAATGAAATGATGTTTGTCAGCATATTGTTCAAATCATCTTTATACGGTTCAAAGCTCCTATCCTTAATTAAGGTGTAGTAGTCCTGACCGATAAATCCAGGATATCTAAGTTCCATCAGATTCTGTAATATGTATGTTCTTGATGCAGCGATTGTTTTGACACCTTCAACCATTTCAGTATCATTCCATATATGTCCTAATACATGGTTTCCAAGGGTAATTTTATCAGTTTCCATTGATTCTATCTGTGCATGTAAGAATTCAACATATTCATCAAATGTTTCGTCCTCTTCCATAGGACGATATCCTAATTCACTACTGATGTTTAATATTTCACTTTCATAAACATCAGTACCTGTGGAATTCAATTTCCTGATTTCAGTATATCTTGACATTGAATCCTCTAGTTTTACATAATCACCATATAATGAACTGTCTACAGTTACAGGAGTCATATGGGTAATAACCTGTGCAAAGCTTCTTTCTTTTGCAGTCATACCTTCCCCTGGGTTGGATACAATATATGGGTATATGATTGGAACATTTGTTAATTGGAATGACCAGTCAGTTTCCTGCATACCTAATGTGTGTCCAGGTAACCATTCAAGGGTTCCGTGGGTACCCATGTGAACTATGGCATCTACATCCCATATTTCATTCAGGTACTTGTAGTATGCTAGGTATGGTGGCGGTGGAGATAACGTATCGCTGTGGTAATCTGCAACTTCATCCCATCCCCTTGCCGGCTGTACACTTATGAATATGTTACCTATATGCATACCCGGCACGATAAGTGAAGTGTTTTTATATACCATAGCTGATGTTTCAAATCCTTCTCCCCAATTTTCAATCATGGATTCCTGAAGATTTTCTGGTAGTTCATTGAACCATTTCTGGTACTGTTCTTGACTGATGATTTGATGATTTGCTTCCAATTCATCCCGATACTTTTCTACATATTGCTCGAGAAGTCCAATAGCATGTGTACCTTTGTTACTTAACTCTAAGATTAAGGTTGTTAATTCATCAGTTGATGGGATATCATCGACACTTTCATATCCAATGTCATATCCGTTCTCTTTCATCTGAATCAACATTTCACGAACGCTTTCAAATACATCTAAATATGAAGCTCCAACATCTGCTTTTCCTGGAGGGTAACTGTAAAGAATAATAGCAATCTTTTTATCTTTGTTTTCCATATCCTTTAGTTTGGCCCATCCGTTTGTGATGTTAACATGTTTTTCCAGTCCACTTTGGATAATTATTTCATTACCTTCTTCATCAAGGTATGATACTGGAATCGCACCGAAAACACCTTCAAATTGTGGAACTGTCACGCCCATTGTCCATTCAGCTTGTGGTCCATATTTGCTTTGATAACTTGTGATATCTATAGCATCTAACGCTCTAAGAATTGAGACATTAGTATTTTTGAATGTATTTATAGGTATTTCAGTACCCATATTGATGTAATCCATGGAAAATGAATATAATGAACTTACTGCACTTACACCATGTTTCAATGCCATGTCTCCAACAGTTAAATTCTGTAAGAATTCACTGATTGACGGAGTTGTGGATTTTTGGTATAAGTTTATTGCGGCACGTCCTTGTTTTTCATATTCCTTGATCATTGCATCTATTACCTCTCCGCCAGGATAATAACTTGTTATTACAACGAAACTCCCATTAATCTTGACATTTTTATCGTACCATGTTTCAAATTCGTTGAAAATGGTCTTAGGGTCGTTGTTTTTAGCGTTCCACGCAGTCAGGTTTTGGGTCATCCAGTTTAGACTTCCAGCACCGTCATCGTTATAACCTGGATTGGATAAAATCCATGAATTAATTTCCTGTTGGGTTGGAGTTAGTGTGAAACTTTTATGTCCTGGATAATATATCCCCCAATCAGTTCGCTCTAATATAGGACTCCCATTCTTCTTTGTAGGATCAACATCCGAATCGCCAAGCAAATATTCTATATATTTATAGAAATTTTTCATATTTGTCTGTACTGTTTCATTGTCAGTTATTCTTTCAGCTTGCCAATAAGATCCTATGTATGTATTTTCCAGTGAATATGGATCTCCACCTACAAATCCCCAACTTCGCAGGTTTCCCTGGAACAACTGTTCGGAGTATATACCGAAGGTATATGCTATCATGTTGTTCTGTGAAGCTGGTGATTCACCTATCAGGCGTACGTCGATACCAAATCCATTACCTTCCGAATACATATCCACCAATATGAAATTGGTATAGTCCAACATCCATTGGTCAGAGTTATCATATCCTTCGATAATGTTATAACTTTCAAGGAAGTATACTCTGTCACTAATGCTTTTCAGTGCTTCTACTTTCTCTTTCTGACCGTCCGTGGATGTAGCACCTGAATATGAGATTATTGCTATATCAGGGATGAACGTGTAATTAATATCTGTTTTGGATTTGTTTGTAATTGTTACAGATTCGTTACCTAAAGCATATGTACCGTAACTAAATGTTACTGTATAGTTGTTTTTAGTTAAATTATCTACTTTGTAGTTACCAGATTTGTCACTTTTTGTTTGAGCTACTTTAACTCCATATGAATCATAGATAACAACTTCAGCCCCTTCGGTAACATAACCATCCTCTTCGCCACCGGCATATTTACCGGTAGTGTTGTTATATACCTGGGTTACTGTACCTGAGATACTGTAAGTAGCATTTTTACTGTTACTGCTACCAGCATTTTTCAGTACTTTCTTCGTGTTGTTGGCTATTTTTTCATTTTCAAGTTTTCGAGCTCTTTCCTGTGCAACTATTGCTTGTTGTTTAGCATAGGAACTACTTTTCACTGTTTTCTGTGTTTTCTTGGTATTGGAGTACTTCTTTGTATAACTCTTTTGTGTAGTCTTTTTATTGCTTGTTTTAGTATAAGTTTTTTGACTACTTTTGTTATTTGTGACATTGGATTTTACCTTGTCACTTGAAGAAGTCTCGTCTTCATTGTCAATTTTCGCTGATTTCTTAATGTTATCCTTGCTTTTTTCAGATAACTTTACAGTTGTGACGTTGTTTGATACATCTACATCTGATGTATCTTTAGTTATTTCACTTGTATTTATATTGTCATTTATTTCTGTGAGATTACTGTCATTTAATTTTTGATCTTTGTGATCAACTGCGGCTACTGTTGTACAAAGTAAGAGAACAATGATTAACATACATAATGAAAAGGTCTTAGTTTTCATCATATATCACCATTGTAGTGTATTTAATTAAATTACATTTATACTCTATCAATATATTATGAATATAAATACACTATTACTAAATAAGTTTAATAATATTAATAAAGGTATGTATAATTTATTTATTGATGGGTATTACTAAGAATAAAATACATTAAAATCGGTTATTTTTTTTAAATGTGGTTCTGGATGTTTCATTTAAAAATAGGGGGGAAATTATGATTACTTTGAAATTATAGAAATATCGTTTTTCAAAAAAATTTGGAGGTTAGGAAAGTAAATAAATTACTTATGTGATAGTCAATGATTTGGAGGAGTATTTGATTGGATTGGATTGTGTGTTTCCGTTGTAGTTAATTGTTATCTCATATACTCCAGGGTTCATGTAGTTTGGTATTGTGTATTCCCATTTTGCCAGTCCTTTTGTTATGTTTTTGGTTGTGTATACTTCTTCGAAGAATTCCGTGATTAATGGTACGGTTTTTCCATTTACTTTGAAGACATATTTTCCACTTATGACTGGTGTTTTGGTGTTTTTGTTGGTTAATGTTGCCGTTAGGTTCACAGCTTTACCTGGTGTTGCTTTGATAGGGTTTATTTTTACAACTACGTCCTGTTTGGATATGTTTATTGTTGAGTTGATGACTTTTGTGTTGTATCTGTAGTTTTCACCGAGGGTTATTTTGAATTTGTTTTCGCCCGGTGGTAGGTAGGGTACGATTATTTCGGTGTCAAGTATTGAGTTTGATACTGTGAGTGTTTTTACTGTTCTGTCTCCTAGTTTTATTGCTACTTGTGTGTTTCCGTAGATTTTGTTTCCGTTGGTGTCTGTTAGTGTTTGTTTGATTCTGATTTTTTGTTCACTTGTTCCGTTTAGTTTTATTGTGAATGTTTTGTATGTTCCTTTGTTAACTGTCATTTTGGTGCTGTTTTCTGCTCTGTTGAATCCTGTTTTTGAGAATATTGCTGTTACTGTGTATTCTTTTCCACTGTAGCTTGCAAGTGTCATTGTAAGGGTACCTTTACCGTTTTTGATGGTTATTGCGGATGTCTGTGTGTTGATGTCTTTTATGCTTAATCCGTTTATTTTAACTACTGCTGTTCCGTTTACTGCTTTTTTGGCAGTGTCGGTTATTGTTAGGTTGATTTTGATTGTTTTTCCTGTGTCAACCTTTTTAGGTGCCTGGATTGTGATAATGGCATCTTTTTTATCAAATGGGGATGTGTTGTTGAATACTGTGATGTTTTTTAGGTTTTTACCTACTTTAACAGCCTTGTCACCATACAGGTCATTTGCTACTAAATCATTGTTTTTAACACATGTATTATTGGTATTGTCTACACATACGCCTATTGATTTATTCTGTTTGTCAAATATTTTTATATTATTTCCACTTACAACCGTGTTATCGGCTTCAATCTGTACATGTATACCTGTATTTGCAGGTCTGATGTCTTCTACGATATAGTTAACGGTAGTTAAACTGTTACCTGTCAGGTTCATTTCATTATTGGTATAGTTGTTGTTTCCACAACGTGAACTACCAATACCCATTGAATATAAACCTTCTCCGGTTATGTTGTTGGAGTCATAGTTACTGTCAGAACATCTGAATACTTCAATACCATATGTAATTGTGGAGTTCAGTACAATCTTATTGTTTTTAACGGTTATGTTGTATGATGGTCCACCACCCATACAAGTGGTGATAATACCAAATCCTATAGCTTCGTTATCATCTGTAAAAACTGTTTTGTTAAAACAATAACCGTATACATCATTATTTGCTATTAAAGAATTGGTTACGCTATTACCCATCTGAATTCCATCAACATATCTTTCACCGTAAGCTGATACTTTGTTGTTGATTACTTTTACATCATCAAGGCATCTTAACACGTTTATAGCATAAACGAATCTGCCTTCAGTTACATTAACTGTATTGTTTCTGATGGTTATGTTGGATGGTATGCTACTTGGATCACCCTGTACTTCTATTCCATCAATTGAACCATAGTTTTCGTTTACTCCATCTTTAGCAAGTGTGGCAAATACCTTGTTGTTTTCGATTGTGGAATTAGCACCACTGGTAAAGATTCCTAAGGTGTAAGGTAAATCTTCACGGTCACCACTACCCCATGTGATATCTTTTGCAGGACCATATACCTTAACGTTGTTGTTTGCTATGAGTACATTGTTGGCTTCATTTTTTATACCTTCTGTTATGCCATCGGTTTTTGTTATACTGATATTGTTATTTGTTATTTTAACTCCTTCAGCCTCATTGAATATGGCACTATTAAATTCGTCGACATTTATATCAAGAATAGTAATGTTTGTTATCGTGTTGTTTCCTGCATCTTCGGTTATATAGATTTGTCCATTGTTAATTATTGAGTTTTTTTCTCCAATTAATGTGATTCCCGGTTTGTCTATGAAGAAGTTTTTTCCATTAAATTCTCCTGATAGTTTGATTGTATCATTTGCTTGAACTATCTTGGTCGTTGACCAATCATCTTGGGCGAAATATCGTCCATAGTTATCATCATTAACAGTATATGTTGATGATTTAATATTTTTGGTTTCTTTTGCAATATCCGATTGTTTTGTTGTCGTCAAATCAACATTATTATCCATACTCATGTCTGATATATCTGCTTCAACTTGAATGTTATCTGTTGATATTTGTGTTTCATCACTAGCAGACACAGCACTAAGTGTGATAATTAAAGCAATTAAGGATACGACAAAAAGAAGTGTTTTTCTTTTATTCATATCAATTACCTAATTTATATTTAATATAATCATCTATTAGACATAATTTTTTTAAAATATTAAAAATTAATTGATTATATGATATTACTTATGTCTAGTTTTTATTATTATATTTTATTATAATTATCTGATTCACTTCAAAAACTTTATATTGAAGGAAAAACTTTTTAAAAAAAGTAAATGCCTGTATTATGAATAATAAATTAGTGTAATTCATTTTTAGGGGTTGATTTAAAAAAATAGTATATTTGACATAACATCAGGATATAAAAGCAGATGTATCCATCAATGTTATGTTTTGAAGTCGAGGCGAATTCTTAATCTTTTTTGCCCATATCTATTTTATGATAAATTGGTACCACAACTAAGTTTAATTTAACTCTTAGCCATGGTATTTATCTGTTCTATTGTCGGTCGTGTCAAAACCTTCCGCATATGATTTCTAAGGGTGTACTTATATTATTTTTTAACTTTAATTATTAATAATGTCATATCATCAAATTGTTCCATGTCTTTGGAAAAATTATTTATGTCACAGATTAAACTATTTATTATGTCCCCGTTTTTATTTGTGTTTATATGATGCAATATTCTTTCTTCACCATATAATTCATCATTGGCATTTTGAGCATCTGTAATTCCATCCGTATAAAGAATCATTTCCTCTTCCAATTCAATTTCATGATTAGTATACTCATAATCCTCCCATACTCCTAGCACTATCTCCGAATCAATATCAAGTAATTCATAGTTTTCATTGTTTTTTATTATTGGAGGTGTATGGCCTGCATTGGCATAGGTTAATTTATGAGTTTTATTGTTGTATATTGCTAAAAATAATGTGATAAACATCATCTCTGTATTGTTTTCACAAATCTGATTGTTCACATCAGTTAACACTTTACCCGGATTAAGTTCATTTTTTATCAGCAGTTTAATTGACTGTTGGGTAATTATTGTAACTATCGCCACTGGAACACCCTTACCTGAAGCATCACCAATGACAATCATGGTATTGTCCTCATCGATTTCATAGAAATCATAGAAGTCTCCACCAACTTCCCTTGCAGCCCTGCAATAACCTTCTACTTTGATATGCTTGTTGTCTATGATGTTTTTGGGTAATGTGGCTAGCTGTATGTTGTGTGCAATATTCAATTCTGTTTCAATACGTTGTTTTTCCGATTCAAGATGTTTTAAGTTTTCAATATAATCATTGTTGTAATTAATCAAGTCAGTATAACTTCTTGAAAGAATACCTATTTCATCATCCTGATCCACATATTCAGAGTAAATATCCAATAGGGTATCCGATTCTATCTTTTCATGTTTTTTAATCAATGTTCCTATTGTTGAAAATGATTTTATTGGAGTTACAATCTTATCCTCAATATACTTCAATATTAACAATGCAGGTATGAAAAACATTAGAATAATCACATCTATTATCAATAGCATAATCAAATACTGTTGGTTTGTTGCTATGAAATTTAATAAACTTGACAATCCATCTCTTAATGGGCTAAATATTACCGTAATCTCAACAACCAATACTATCAACGTTACTGTGGCGAAGTAATTCATTATTTTTTCAGGAATCGATACATATTCTATCTTGTTCAGGTATTTGATTGGTTTTTTAATGTATATGATTAACAATATTATCGTTACGATTGTAAAAAGCATATTAAGATTATAAGTATTATATGAAAAATCGGATATAATATTTATAATTACACTGATTGCTATTATATAATATATTATTACATATTTTTTTTCATCGTATGTTTTTTCAGATATTTCAGGAGTATATGAAAAATCCTTTAATTGACTTATCAACATGAATATAATAGTGAATAGGAATGCATAGTTAACAAAATTTGTAAAGTACTGTAATCCTATATGGAAATTCAAACCCATTGACTCAGGATAGCACATCTCAATTATGTTCGCGGTCAATGTTGAATATAACAATCCACATTCATTTACCATGATTATCAGATAAATCATGTTATATATATTGTTCAATCTGGGTTTGGTAATTGGGAATCTTTTCGGATTCTTAGTATACCATAATTTGTAGGCCAAGTATGATACTAAAAAACTCACAATAGCAGATAAGACGGCTAGTTGTATCGAGTAACCTCTAAACAAGTCACAGATAAAATTGGCTATTACAGCACCTATACAACCGTATGGACCGAAGAATAGTCCGGAGATAAATAATATTCCCAGATGTGGATTTAATTCTCCACCAAAATTTGGGGCAGTAACTAAATAGAAGTAACCCAAATCAAATATCATCATCAGAATAAACGGTATAATAAAATTTTTTATTTTATCTTTCATATTTTCACATTTTTTATTATTGTCATATGATTTTTGTTATCTTTATATTCATAATACATTTCATCTGCAAGATTTTTTACCAGATGGATTCCTAAACCCCCAATTTTTGCATCTTCAATGTTGTCTGGAAGTTCAGGAGATTCAACTATCAACGGATTGAATTCATTTCCGTCATCTTCGAATTTAATCGTCAGCATATTTTCATCCAACTCAAAACTTGCTATTATATAGCTGCATTCGGAGTAATTGGCTATGTTGACGAATATTTCTTCAATAATTAATCGGACATCAAAGTTATTTAAATTAAATTCTTTTTCGAAAAATTCATTCAATCTATTTAACTCTTCTATTTTGGGATATAATTTAATGGATTTCATTGTATCGTCAATAATTTATCAAACCCTGACATTCTGAATATCTCTTTTAGTGTTTCATTAACATTTATGATTGTTAACGGTGTGTCAGTGCTTTTTAATTTCTTTTGTGTGGCTATTAATAAACGTAGTCCAGCACTTGAAATGTATTCTAATTTTTCAAAGTCTAATGTTAGCGAATCAATGTTTTTGATATCTTCATTCAATGATTCTTCTAGTTGCTGTGAAGTAATGGTATCTATACGACCTTCCACTTGTACTGTTAAATCGTTATCAGAATATGTCTTATTAATGTTCATTTATATCAGTCTCTTTTTAATCTTTATTTTACAATTTACAAAAGATTATTGTATGATTATATGTCTATACTTGTTTATAATTATTTTTTTTTACAGTTATTATGGTACTGTTTAAACCTAATACTCGGGTATAATCTATCTTGTCTGCTATTTTATTTAATACGGATATGTTATCGAACTTTAATTGATCTGATTCAATAACAGGGTTATATTCAACACCATCATCCTTTATGGATAAGATAATCTCTTCTTCATTATCCTTAAGGTATAAATCAATAGTTCCCATAGATTCATTTAATTGAACAATGTTTGTTAATATTTCTTCCACTGCAAGACTTACACGGGTTGAATCAAGGTTATCTCCAAGATATTTGTTAATTTCACCGGATAATCCAACCGCTTCTTTGATGTTGGCATTTATTGTGTAATCAATGAAGTTCTTTTCATCCGATGATTTGTTTATGAATAATCCATGATATTTTCCGTCGCTTTTTTTGTTAATGTATCTGGAATATCCGATTATGCATAGCAATACAGCTACTTCACTAACAAAAAATGAAAGCCATATTCCCAAATCACCCAATGCAAATACTAATATTACAAGTGATATCAATGGAAAGATTAAACCCTCAATAATTTGCATGATATTTGCTATCTTATCCTTTTGTATGGCCTGTGCATAGAATATATACAGGAAATTAATTCCCAATGCAAGAAAACTTAATGAGAATAGTCGAACTGCATTCATTACATATGGGATATATTCGGGGTTTTTTACCTTAAATAACAGCAGTAATATCTGAGGATAAATTGTAAGTATTGCAACAAAGACTAAGCTTACCACTATCATCATCTTCAAAGACTTGCTAGTCACATAGTCCACTCCAAGGTAATCCTTTTCCTTATAATAAACGCTTACAATAGGTGACATTGACTGTGCTATTCCAATAATGAATATTGATATGATAAACAGGCTGTTATAGCACATGTTAAATGCAGCTAATCCAAGTGCACCTGCTATGTTTAATAGGATTATGTTGATTACATACAGCTTAATTGTAAGATATAACTGGGTTGATGCAGTTGAATACCCTGACTTACATATGTCCTTCAGGTACTTAATCATTGATAAAACACTTATTTTAATAAATTTAAGCGTTCTTGACTTTCTAAAGAAGTATGTAGACATGCATATTGAACCGATAATGAAACTGGTGGTGGTTGCTAATGCAGCACCTTCCAAACCTAGATTCAGGTAGGATATGAATATCACGTCTAATACCAGATTGCTAGCATTTGATATTACAAGTGATATGAATGGAAGCTTTAAAAATCCATCCGCTCGTATAAAGTAACTCATTGACATCATATAGCACAGGAATGGTATACCTAATATATAGTACTTGAAAAATTGACCTACCAATGGTCTTAAGCTATCTGAAGAACATAATACATGCAGTATGTTGTTGGAAAACAGTAAGCAAATCACTGTAATTACTATTCCAATAATAATCATGGACACTATCGATGAAGTGAATAGTTCATCACTTTTTTTGTTATCGAATTCCGCCTTTGCTATAGAACAAACTAGACTGCCCCCCAAGCCTATCATCCAATATAGTAAATTCAGTAAAGTTGAAACGGGTTCAATAATCTGCATAACAGATAGGTTTATAACCCCAATCAGCATGCTAACCAATATTGAATCTATAAATATACTGATGTTACCCGCCATTGAAGTAAAAAGTGTGGGAATTAAAAATTCCCTAAACTTAGTATTAATCAAATCATAATTTCTTTTATACATTCAAAATACGCCCTCTTAAAGTATGTCGTCGATTAGAAAAAATCCACATCACGTAGGTGCTTGATGAAGTTATAGATGTACTCCTTATCAATGAGTGGCCATACTATGCCCATACGATATAATGATTGGATTGTGAATTTATTGTCCACGGGAAGCCATTTGCTTTTAATTTGACCTTCACCGACATTGGTGATGATACCTGATAATGCATCCTGTTTGGTTTCATCATTAAGTGCATCTTGCAGTGCTTCCTGATACTCCTCCTCTTCACAGCATTCAATATTAATATTTAAATCCCTGATTATCTCGATAACATCCGCAAAAGTTACAGTATGTGAATTATATGTATGGAATACCGTACATTCTTTTGGTGTTTTTGATAATTCAACAATGGATTTGGCTGTAATGTCAATAGGGCTGAATTCAACAGGATTATCCAACATGTCATATGACATTTTACCGATATTGACAAATGCCTTGAGTCTGTTTATAAATCCATTGGATTGATAATTGATTTGGAATTCACTGTCGGAGCTTCTTGCCATCAGGTTACCGGCACGCATGATTTTAACATCCATGTCATCTTCAACTGCCGCTTCAAGTATTGCACGTTCAGCAAGGAATTTACTGTTTAGATAAGCATTATCCAGATTTTGACCAATATACAGTTTATCTTCGGTAAATATTTCATCTTCCGGTGGGAAGTTATCTATACTTAAACCGGCAACACTATATGTGGAAACCTGCACATATTTACATTCTTTTAATTTGGCAAATTTAAGTCCATTGATTACTCCTCCAAGGTTAATGTCCTCGATATCAGTACTGTTGGAGAAGTGTTTGACGTTAGCTGCACAGTTGATGATGGTATCGACGTTATATGTCATCATCTTCTCAAAATCACTAAATGAGGTGATGTCTGCTTCAATAACATGCAGTCGTTTGCCGAACAATTCCGAATAATCCTCTGAGAAGTAATAGAAGAGTAATGACTTGAGTCTGTCCTCTCCGGATAAACTTCCATGTGATCTTACGAAACAATATATATTGCCGTCCTGAGTATTAATCAGCTCTTTAAATACGTGTATTCCTAAAAATCCTGTAGCACCTGTAAGCAATATATCTCCAAGTGAATCATCCATGTCTTTATTGACAAGATACTTCAAGTTGTTCTTTTTAAGTAATTTATTTATTTGTTCATAATCATACTTGCTTTCTTCCGCAACTTTTGTTGACGCACCATTGTATACGAAATCCGCTAATTGTCTTGGTGTAGGATTTTTAAACACGTCACCATAGTAGACTTCATAATTCCTGTTTATTGCGGCCATCGTAATTTTTGTAACAAGCAGTGATGTACCACCTATCTCGAAGAAATTATCCGTTACGCTTACCTTGTCTAAGTCCAATATTTCTGCAAATGCATTGGCAAAGAATGCCTCAACATCATTTTCAGGAGCAACATATTTTCTTATTAATTCAGGTTCTGGAAGATTCTTAAGATCTGTTTTTCCATTTAATGTCTGTGGCATCTCATCCAGTTGCATGTATACTGTTGGAACCATGTAATATGTTAATTTCTCAGATAATGATTTTTTCAATTCATTAATATCAAATGAGAATTCATTGGATTTTCTGTGTGCATCAAAGTATTTGTCACCAACGGTAAAGTATGCACATAAATGCTGATTGTTTTTTATCTTTCGTACAACAACTGCAACATCCTTTATGGCTTCATACTTAGATATGGCAGATTCAATTTCTCCAATTTCTATTCTTAATCCTCTGAGTTTTATCTGATTGTCTAAACGTCCCTGTATGTAAACATTTCCATCATCTGCTCTTTTTGCAAAGTCTCCTGATTTGTAGAATCTGACGTTGTTTATTTCAGTGTATGCTTCTTTGTTTTTCTCCGGACGATTGAGGTATGCTCGTGACACACCACTACCTGCAATGTATAGTTCACCGATTACATTTGAAGGAAGTGGATTTGAGTCATAGTCCATAATTTCTTCATGAACATTAAACAATGCCTTTCCAACTGTTATGTTTTCATTTTTAAGTTCCACGGTGTTACAGCTGATGGTTGTTTCCGTCGGACCATAAACGTTAAATAGTTTGGCATCGGTCTTTTCTCTTAACAATTCGTATAAGCGTTTAGGGAATGCTTCACCTGCAATGGAATAAACCTTGAACTTGTACATTTCATCTTTTATTTCATCTATATCCAGGTATTGGAGTAAACGTGATGGTGTAGCAGTGTAAACGGTAACATCATACTTTTTGATAAGATCCAATGTCTTTTTAGGGTCCTTGTATTCATCATCATCGGCAAATACTACCGGAACACCATTTAATGTTGCACACATCAGTTCATGTAGGAATAAATCGAATGCTACTGTGGCATTGGATAGTACTCTGTAGTCTTCTTTTTTGTAGTTTGTTGCCAGTTCATATGTGTACACATTATCTGGGTGTGGGTACGTGAAGTTTGCCAGGTTTCGATGTTCCAGCATTACTCCCTTAGGTACTCCTGTTGAACCTGAAGTATATATCAGGTATGCCAAGTTTTCCCCTTTAACATCACTTTCAGGATTTGATGTATTTTCCTCTTCCAATAAATCATTGATATCCAGCAGATGTTCTTTATATTCACTTAAGTCAATGTTTTTGATTTCAACGATATCGTCCGTTATTATGTATTTGGAATTACTGTCTGTCAGTACGTGTTCTATTCTGTCTTTAGGATAGTCTGAGTCTATTGGTATGAATGCAGCTCCTGCCTTTAATATTCCAAACATTGATGCAATAAAGTTGCTGTTTCTTTTTAAAACAATCATGACCTTATCTTCTACACCAACGCCTAGTTTGATTAGTGCATTTGCTATCCTGTTTGCCTTCGTATTTAGCTGGTTGAATGTGTATGTGCCGTCACTGGCATATAATGCCATGTCTTCACTATTTTCTTTGACACAGTTTTCAAATATTTTATTAATTCTGTATTCTGGTATTGCTTCGATTTCAATGTCATCAATTGATATACAGTCTTTTTCTACTATTGAAATGCTATTTAATGGAGTGTTTTCATTGTATGTGATGAATTTATTTAACACTATATTAAAACTATCTACAAAGGTATTTATCAAATCATCAGAGTATAATTCATTGTTGTATTGACATATGACCTTATATTCATCTCCAATATCCTCTATTTGGACACCCATATTGAATTTTAAGAAGTTATAATCTATAAATTCACGTTTTACACTTCTCGAATCTATTTCAATGTTTTCATTAATCATACCCTGATAAGTATAAAGGAATTCCGGGGTTATATCATAATCGCTGGAAATCTTCGTTAATGGATATGAAGAGTATGTTAATACGTTTAACCATTCCTCATTTATATAACTTAAGTAATCGCTGATTGACAGTTCTGTATTTAACTTTAATGCTAATGGTAATGTTTTAACCATCATTGCCAGAGTCTTTTCTTGTGCTTTCGTGTATCTTCCATTGGAAAGGGTTGCTATTAATACATTTTTATTATATACAAATTTTGATAATACAAATGATGTAACGGCCATGAATAGATTGTTTGGATTGATGTTGTGTTCATCACAGAATCTGTTAATATCCTCCTTTTTAAGATAACTGGTTTTTTCCAGAGATACTCCATTCTCCTTTTGGCCATTTAAATCAGGAGAAATAAGAGTAGCTTCTTCAAACTCCTTGATTTTATCAAAGAAGAATAGTTCGGCCTCTTTATAAAGGTTTGATTTTTCTATTTTTGCTTCGTTTAATGAATATTCAAATCCGTCAATTTCTTCTATTGTGTAATCTTTGTCATCATAGATTTTGGCTATTTCATCAAAGAATATGTTAAGTGATGTACCATCCATTATGATATGGTGGAAATCCGCTAGCAATGTGGTATTTTCACATATTTTAAAGCGGAATAATGGGCCTTCATCAAGTACAAATGTTTTTACAAAGTTGTCTTCATCCGCAGGATCATCCGTTATTTCAACAAATTCGTCTATTGTAAGGTTATCTCTTCTTTCCTGATATACTTCTCCATCATTCATGATTATCCTGGTTTTTAGATATGGATGATTATTGATGGCTGTTATAATCGCTGATTTTAATTTATGAGGGTCGATTTCACTACCAAATTCAATTTTAATCGGCATGTTGTATGATAAATCTTCCGGTTTTTTAACGCACTCGAAATATACTCCCAATTGATTAGGGGTTAACGGATACATATTTTGTGTATCATATTCTTCTATTTTGTCCTCTTTGATTAGCATTGAAATTTTTTCTATGGTCTTGCTTTTCATTACTTGAGTTATCATCAGTTGGGTTTTAAATTCCTCATAAATCTCAGATACTACTTGCATCATGGTTAATGAGGTTAGACCTATGGTAAACAGGTCGGTATCCACACCGAATGAGGATATATTCAGAATTTCTGAGATGATGTCCCATAGTTTTTCTTCAATTTCATTGCTTGGGTTCTTGTAATTATCAATGTCTGTCTGTGGTTCTGGCAAGTTCTTCAAGTCAACTTTATCATTTGGCGTTCTAGGGAATTTATCTAATTCAGTAAAGAACGTTGGAATCATATAATAGACCAATGAATCTTCTAATTTTTCCCTGAGCTTGTCTATGTCGATAGAATACTCATCATCTTTCTTGTATTCCTCATAAACTGTGTAGTAGGCACATAAGTAATCGTTATCATTAATGTTTCTTACCACAACGGCAACATCTTTTATTGCTTCACATTTGGATATGGCTGATTCAATTTCTCCAATTTCAATTCTCAAACCTCTAAGTTTAATCTGATTGTCTAATCTTCCATAAACATATATTTGTCCATCTAAACCTCTTTTTGCAAGGTCTCCTGACTTATAATATCTGATGTCGTTTATTGTCGTGTATGATTTGGCATTGTTTTCAGGACGATTGTGATATGCACGTGACACACCTAAACCTGCTATGTACAGCTCACCAATAACATTTGTTGGCAGTGGATTTGAGTCAAGATCCATTATCTGTTCTTTGACATTAAATAGTTCCTTTCCAACTGTGATGTTATTGTTGCTAAGTAATGCTGTGTTACAACTTATTGTGGTTTCCGTTGGTCCATATACATTGAATATATGGGCATCAGTATTTGCACTTAAATCCTCGTATAATCTGTTAGGGAATGGTTCTCCTGCTATAGCATATACTTTAAACTTAAGCATGTCCTTTCTTATCTGTTTAATCTGCAGATATTGGAGTATTCTTGAAGGGGTTGCAGTATAAACGTTTGCTTTGTATTTTTCAACAAGTTCCATGGTGGCTTTAGGGTCTTTATATGTGTTGTCATCAGCCAGTACTATAGGCACTCCATTCAGCAATGAACACATTGTTTCTTCCAGGAATACGTCGAATGCTACTGTGATTGTTGACAGTACCCTGTAGTCTTCTTTTTTGTAGTTTGTTGCCAGTTCATATGTGTACACATTATCTGGGTGTGGGTACGTGAAGTTTGCCAGGTTTTGATGTTCCAGCATTACTCCCTTAGGTAGTCCCGTTGAACCTGAAGTATATATCAGATATGCTAGGTTGGATTCGGTCACATTGGTTTCCGGATTTTTGGTGTTTTCCTCTTCCAGCAAATCATTTATATTTAACAAGTAATTGTTGTATTCGCTTAAATCTAAATTTTTAATCTTTATTATTTCATCTGTTATGATGTATTTGGAATTACTGTCTCTTAAAACGTGTTCTATTCTGTCTTTAGGATAGTCTGAGTCTATTGGTATGAATGCAGCTCCTGCCTTTAATATTCCAAACATTGATGCTATGAAGTTACTGTTTCTTTTGAGTATTATCATAACCTTGTCTTCAATATTAACTCCCTTTTTTATAAGTGCATTTGCTATTCTGTTTGCCTTGTTATTCAATTGGTTAAATGTGTATCTGCCATCACATGCATATACTGCTACATCATCACCATTTTCTTCTACACATGATTCAAAAATCTTATTTACCCTTTTTTCTCCAATATCAATGTATTCAAGATCAGTTGGTGTCCAGTTATCCTCTTCGGTAATGGATATCTCTTTTAATTGTGTATTGTTGTACAGTGTTATGAATTTTTCAACTACAATTCTTATGGAGTTAAGTAGTATGTCAATGTATTCATCTGAGTATAATTGATCGTTGTATTCACAGTTGATGTTATATTTATCATCTATCTCTTCTACATTTATCATTATCTTGAACTTGACTCCTGAATCTCCTATAGCTTCTCTTTTAATGGTCATTCCATCCATATGTATATCTTCAATAATTTTTCCTTGATAGGCATATAATATTTCGGGTGTTATGTTAAGTTCATCAGAAATTCTAGTCAACGGATATGATGAGTTTGCAAGAACATCCAACCATTGATTGTTAATATAATGTAGATATTGCTCTATGGTAAATGAACTGTCTAAATTTAATGCAAGTGGAAGGGTTTTAACCATCATTGCCAGTGTTTTTTCCTGATATGGATTAAATCTGCCATTTGAAATTGTAGCTATTAACAGATCTTTATTATATACAAACTTTGAAAGTACCAGTGATACCACAGATAGGAATAGGTTATTTTGACTGATGTTATTTTCATGACAGAAATTATCTATCTTATCCTGATTAAATAAGATGTCCTTAACTTTAACATTTGCTAAATTTTCATCACCATTAATGTCTTGAGGAATAACGGTTGCTTCATCAAAGTCTTTGATTTTATCTTCAAAGAATTTTTTAGCTTCATTGAACTTATGGGATTCTTCCATCTTCAATTCATTCAGTGTATATTCATAACCATCCATTTGTTCTAATTCGTAATCCTTGTCATCATATATCCTGGCTATTTCATCAAAGAGTATATTTAGGGATATTCCATCCACTATCAAATGATGGAAATCGGCAAGTAACATATTTTTTTCCACAATCTGGAATCTGAACAACTTTTCTTCATCAAGTTTAAACGGCCTTACAAACTCATTTACATTAAGCTCATCGGTTATCTGGATTAATTCATTGATATTTGAGTCATCATCTCTTTTTTGATAGATTGTTCCATCTTTCATTACAATTTGTGTTTTGAGATATGGATGATTATTTATGGCCTGGATGATTGATGATTTAAGTTTGTCCGGGTTGATTTCATGTGTGTATCTCATCATCTTTGGCAGATTGTATGTTAAGCTGTCAGGGTTTTTCATACAATCAAAGTATACTCCCAATTGGTTTGATGTTAAAGGGTAATATTCCTGTTTTTCATATTCGACTTTTTCTTGACTGCTTATCTGGGATGCGATTTCTTCAATGGTTCTGTATTTTAAAATATCGGTCACATTTAATTCTATCTTAAGATTTTTATACAGATGGGTTATCAGTTTGATAACGGATAATGATGTTAAACCAATGCTGAAAAGATTGGTATTGACTCCGAATTTGTCAGTGTTCATGATTTTGGATACAATTGAATATATCTCTTCTTCAATATTATTTCTAGGCAGTATGATTTCCTCATCTGTTACAACTGGTTCGGGTAGTTTCTTGAAATTAATCTTACCGTTTGGCGTTTTAGGGAATGTATCAAGTTGGGTATAATATGATGGAACCATATAATCCGGAAGAGTTAGGCCTAGTTGTTCCTTGAGTTTATTTATGTCAATCTCATTACTTGCAGTGTAATATGCACATAAGTGTTCCACATCATTTACCTTTTTAACCATTACTTTGCTTAATGTGATGTTTTCATAGTTACTGATGGCAGTCTCTATTTCGGATAGTTCTATTCTTAAACCTCTAAGCTTAATCTGGGTGTCATTTCTTCCTAAAACATACAGTTCTCCATACTTATCTTTTTTACCTAAGTCTCCGGTATTATAGTAGGGGATGTTGTTTATTGTGGAAAATACTTTATCGGTCTGTTCTTGATTGTTAAGATATCCTCTTGCTATTCCCGCTCCACCTACATAAATTTCACCGGTAACATACGGGGGGAGTTGATTTCCATCAATATCCATGATTTTATCAACTACATTTAGCATAGACCAACCGGCGGTAACATTAGGATTATCCATTAACTTGTAATGTGATGCAATTGTAACTTCTGTAGGTCCATATGAATTATATATTAAAGCGTCGGTATACTTGGATAAGTTATCATATAATACAGGTGGGAATGACTCTCCACCTACAATGATTATTTTACACTTTTTGACAGCTTCCTGAATTTCCTTAAGTTCCAAGTACTCGAGCAATCTTGTTGGTGTGGATCCAAAACCATCCGCGGCAGTCTTTTCAAATAATTTAACCAGTTTAAGTGGATTGATTGATTCCTCATCATTAGCAAATACCACAGGCAGTCCATTTAAGATAGTACCAAAGATTTCCCTTAGGAATACTATAAAAGATACGGTTGAAATTGATATGAATTTTTCACATGCATGATTGAGTTGATATATTGGCTGATTTTCCTCTACATTGGCAATGTAGTTTGATATTCCCCTATGGGTAATCATAACTCCTTTAGGTTTGCCTGTAGAACCGGATGTGTAAATTAGGAAACACAGATTATCCGGATTTAAATTAACAGGGGGATTACTGTCGTCATTGTTATTTAATAGTTCCTCTACATTTATTCTATTTTCGCCATCATAGTCAATATCCTTACTTGTTATAACATATCTTGAATCACTATCTTCAAGTATCTGATTTATCCTTTTTTCAGGATATTTTGGATCAATTGGTATAAATGCCGCTCCTGCTTTAACAATTCCCAGTACTGTAGCTATCAGGTCGCTGTTTCGTTTCATCATGAACATTACTTTGTCTTCAACTTGCACGCCTCTTTGTATTAATCCATTGGCAATCTTATTTGCTTTACTATTTAATTGGGAATATGTGAAATTACCATCCTCTGCATATAATATTGTCTTATCAGGATTTTCTTTGACTGCATTTTCAAATATCTTATTAATCAATCCTTCATTGGCCAGTTCGATTTTAAAATCTTCATCCATATCCATCTCTTCAACAATAGAAATGTTTTTCAATAATTCATTTTCATTGTTGAACTTAGCAATCAATACATTTAAAGCATGTAAAAATGCATCAATTAGTTCTTTTGAATAGGATGAGGAGTCATATTCCACAATTATCTTTTCATCGTCGTATGATAATATGAATTTATAACTTTCCTTTGAATAGTCACTTGTTGCAAATAAAATTTCGCTTTCAAAGTTTATTTCTTCATCATCGGAATAATCATTGTATTTTGTTTTAAAATCAGTGAGATATTCACTTACAGATAAATTTGTATTGAAATGATATCCTGCTGCTTGTCTGTTATAAGTTATCAGAATATCTTTTGAAAAAGAGAATTTTACAAGATTAAATATGAATATTGCAAGTAATATGTTATCTTTTGCCATTTCATATTTGTCTGTTAACTCATTAATTTTATCCTGGTATTCAATTGTTGATGTTAAATAACTTGTTTGGCTATCTTTTACATCGGGTGAAATTGTTGTCGGATAATCGAATGAATTTATCAATGTATAAGTATTGTCTGGTTTATCAATTTTCATATGTATCCCATAATCATTTATTAATTAAGTTTATGTTTAATCAAATATTTAAATATGAATTATTTTATTGATAAACCTTTATACAATGGTTTTTTATAATGATTGGTGTTATAAATAGAAATAAATGAATTTGATATGATAATGTAATTGTAATGATGAATGTTTACATAGCCGTAATTAAAAGAGGGATATTTAACAATTAACCATAAAAAAGAAAAAATGGGAGATGAATGTTTAACTCATTTAAAAATTAAGTATTGTCTATGATATCGTCAATGATTTGGATGAGTATTTGATTGGATTGGATTGTGTGTTTCCGTTGTAGTTAATTGTTATTTCATATACTCCAGGGTTCATGTAGTTTGGTATTGTGTATTCCCATTTTGCCAGTCCTTTTGTTATGTTTTTGGTTGTGTATATTTCCTCGAAGAATTCCGTGACTATTGGTACGGTTTTTCCATTTACTTTGAAGACATATTTTCCACTTATGACTGGTGTTTTGGTGTTTTTGTTGGTTAATGTTGCCGTTAGATTTACTGTTTTACCTGGTGTTGCTTTGATAGGGTTTATTTTTACAACTACGTCCTGTTTGGATATGTTTATTGTTGAGTTGATGACTTTTGTGTTGTATCTGTAGTTTTCACCGAGGGTTATTTTGAATTTGTTTTCACCAGGTGGTAGGTAGGGTACGATTATTTCGGTGTCAAGTATTGAGTTTGATACTGTGAGTGTTTTTACTGTTCTGTCTCCTAGTTTTATTGCTACTTGTGTGTTTCCGTAGATTTTGTTTCCGTTGGTGTCTGTTAGTGTTTGTTTGATTCTGATTTTTTGTTCGCTTGTTCCGTTTAGTTTTATTGTGAATGTTTTGTATGTTCCTTTGTTAACTGTCATTTTGGTGCTGTTTTCTGCTCTGTTGAATCCTGTTTTTGAGAATATTGCTGTTACTGTGTATTCTTTTCCACTGTAGCTTGCAAGTGTCATTGTAAGAGTACCTTTACCGTTTTTGATGGTTATTGCGGATGTCTGTGTGTTGATGTCTTTTATGCTTAATCCGTTTATTTTAACTACTGCTGTTCCGTTTACTGCTTTTTTGGCAGTGTCGGTTATTGTTAGGTTGATTTTGATTGTTTTTCCTGTGTCAACCTTTTTAGGTGCCTGGATTGTGATAATGGCATCTTTTTTATCAAATGGAGATGTGTTATTTTTGATGGTGGTCTTACTTGAATTGGTACTTACCACAGAATTATCTCCATACAGATTATCTGCAACCAAGTCGTTATTGAATACGTTAACGTTATCGCAGTTTCTTATATAAACTGCTTTGGAATTATTGTTGCGGTCTGTTGCTCTGACTTTATTGTCTTTAACTATTATGTTGTCGGATGCTTCCTGTATATGAATACCGTTATTGGATGGGGGAATGTACTCTGCGAGGGTAGAATTTCGGGCACTGTTTCCGCTTAATGTCATTTCATTGTTTGTTATGTTGCTGTTTTTAGAACCGGATAGTCCGATACCCATGGCATATTCACCACTTACGTTCATTGTATTGGAATCTATGTTGCTATTGTGGACGTTGTATATTTCAAATGCATATCCGATTTGTGCATCTATTTTCACATCATTGTTTTTTATGGTTATGTTTTCCGTTCCACTTGCCACTGTATTTGTTGCTATTATTCCAAAGCTTACAGTATCTTCATCAGGTGTGGCGTTGATGATTCTTGCATCAACCTTATTGTTTTGAATCAGACAGTTGGTAGCTTTATCACCTAATTGTATGCCATTGCTATATCTGATACTTGTGGCAGTGATATTATTGTCCAATACTTTGATGTTGTCTATGGAGTTTAAGACATTGATTCCATATACAAATCTTGCATCGCTTACATGTACATTATTATTTTTGATTGTTACATTGGATATGATTTCTTCAGGATATCCCTGTACTTCTATCGCATCTATTGTACCTGTAAATTCATCAACGGCATCTTTATGTTTTTTTGCAGTAACGGTATTATTTTCAATAAGGGTATTGTTTGCTTGGTTAACTATTCCAAAGGTAAATGCCATATTTTTACGTTCTGCATCATCAAAGTTAATGTTCTTTGATGGTCCTTCCACATTCACGATGTTATTTACTATTATTACATTTTTTGCTTCATTACGTATGCCTTCGGTCACGCCATCGGCATTTTTCAGTGTAACCTTATTGTTTGTGATATTGGTGTTTTCTGCCAGATTCAGAATTGCATTATCATAATCGGTTGTCGTGATTGTAATGTTTGATAACAGGTTATTTCCGGCTTCATCCGATATTATTATCTGTCCGCCAGTAAGTTTTGCATTATTTCCTATAACCTTCAATCCAACCTTGTCTATGTAGAACTCCATGTCCTTAAATGTTCCGGATAGGATTATGGTATCGTTTTCCTTAACATTTTTGGTCGTTGATCCATCTCCTAAATCGAAATATCTTCCAATATTTGTTTCATCGACGTTATAGGTTGCTTTTTTAATATTTTTTGATTCTTTGTTTATGCTTGTAGTCTCTTGTCGTGTTTTTAACTCATCCTGTGTATCCATGGGTATGGATGTATCCTGAATGTTAATATCCTGTGAATTTGAATCAATATCATCTACTTCGCCATAGTCCTCTGGATTCATTTGACTGGCTGATACTGTGGATATACCTAAAATAAGTATTAATAGCGATATTAATAGGATTATCTTATCTGTATTTTTATTCATAGATTAACTCCTGCTTCTTTTATCAGCATATGATTATTTTAAAAGACTTTATATAATACATATTATGATTTTTAATAATATTAATTTATGCATAATTACTTATTTATTTAGAATTGGTTCAAAATTAGTTGATTATTTATTTTGCATCTTTGGGGTTTAAGATTGAAGTTGTAAATAATTTAAAAAGAAAAAAAGATAATGGTGGTTAATTGGTAACCACTAATATGTCTTTAAAGTCTACTCTTGCACCGGTTAGTCTGTTGTTACCACTGTAAGTAACAGTAATGGTATTTTTACCGATTAATGATTTTGTAATTGGTATCTTAATAGTTACTATACCATTCTGTGGAACCGCTACTATTGGATTTCCATTAGCATCTTTAACAGTTACTCCTTTGATTTTAAGTGCCACTTTACCTGATACGGCATTGTGTGTTAAGGATTCGTTGGTAATACGTACTTTCATGGTAATGTTTTGACCGACTTTGGCAGTTGTTTTGTTAAGTTGAATTACAGTTTTCATTGGATATACATCAAATGCCCTTTCTGCTCTTGCAGAGGTTAATGTGTCTGTTCCACCGTATACAAACTGTACGACGTGTTTCTGGAATACGCTGTAACCGACTGGTATGACATAGTTGTATGTTGCTATTCCATTAACGATGTTTGTTGTACCGATAGTCAATCCATTGATTTTAACTGCTACTTTTCCACTTGTTAATGCTTTACCGTTTTGGGTGAATTTTGCTTTGAATGTGATAGGTGAACCCACTGTACCGTTTGAGTTGTAAACGGATGCTACAACCTGATTTTGAATACCAAGTATCGTTGAAATATTGCTTTCTGCAAATTGATCGTTACCATAGTATTTGATTACCAGTGGAAGTGTTGTAATAGGACTGTTTGATGGTATTTTGTATGAATGTGTTATTTTACCGTCTGTCAATGTTTTTGTTGCAAGTTTGGTGCCGTTTAATATGATGTCCACTTTACCGTTCATATTGTTTCCAAGGTTATCTTTAACCGTTGCATTTATCTGAACAGTTGAACCCGGTGTTCCAAGTACTTTGTTTGCTGTTATGACTGTTTTTGTTGCATTTTTGGTTATTGCTGCGGTTGCACGTGCAGTTGAGTTCTGGAAGTTTGTACCGCCCATAACTACGATAATATCATAGTTACCTGCTCTCCAGTAATTAGGAATGCTATAAGTTATTGTTGCTTTGCCATCTGTAATCTTACTTGTTCCTACAGTGGTACCACCGAGTCTGAATGTTGCAGTTACATTTGACACGTCTTTTGTTCTTGAGCTCATGTATGCAACAAGGGTGATTTTTCCACCTACCTGTCCATCAACATTTTTAGCACTACATTTTATTGGGTATAGGTAGTTGTTTTGAATCAATGCTTTGGATTCGTTTTTAACTGCCTTGTCACCGAAGGTTTTATTTCCTTGTAATGAGTTGTTTGTCACATTGTTTTGTACGCTGTCATAATCTATGTATACTGGCCATTGTGCGTTGGTTTTAATTGTGTTTGCAGTTACTGAGTTGTTGTGTGATTTTTTACTTAGGAATACTCCCTGGTCTCCTGCTGGAATTGAGTCTGAATGTGCATATCCGACTATTGTACCGTATTCTTTCTGTGTAATATCGAAGATGTTTCCTTTAATGGTGTTGTGTGTTGAAGCTTCACTTGCTACACCGTATGGTTGGGTACCTTTTATTTTAAATGTGTTGTTTTCTATTGTGTTGTAATGGGTGTGGTATAATTCAGTGGCATATGTTGCTGCACCTTTTGCTGTAATGTTGTTGTTTGTAAGTGTTAGGTTTCTGCATGATTCGAATACTACGCCATATCCATAGTCTGCATAGTATCTGTTGCTTTTTCTTGGCGTGATTGTTATGGTGTTCTGATCAACTAGTGTGTTTACACTGTTTAATCCGGCAATGAACCCTTCAGTACAGTATCCACCAAGTACTTTAACGGTGTTTTTTCTGAAGGTATTGTTTGATGCATTGTGGGTTAGTATTGACTGACCCCATGGAGCACCTAATACTCCCATACCATAGGCGTATGGTCCATAACTGTCAATGTATACCTGGTTGTATGTTACATTGTTTTCATGGCTGTCGAAGTATATGTCTATACCGACAATACTGTTTTTACATTCATCAGTAGGTCTTGTATAACCTTTGAATTCGGATTTTGTATTGATTACGTTGCGGTCTATTGAATTTAATGATGAGTATACAAGTACGATTCCATGATTGTGTAATATTTCTTTAATGGTACCTATTTTATCGTTGAACATTATTTCATCATAGTATTCATATGGGATAGCACTTTGATTGATGAATATGTTGTTGTTTTTTATCACATTCAAGTCTGATGAATAGATAAACATACCATTGTTAACTAGGTTTCCGCTAGTGTTTATTTTACAGTTTGTAATGGTGTTACCTGATGATACATATAAGAATATACCAAAGCTTTCGGTATTGTCGAAGTTAGTGATGTTTACATTGGTAATGTTACAGTTATTCACCTCTAATAACTCAAGACCATGTCTGTTAATGTGTCCAGGTTTTTTATTGTTAATTCTTATGTCTTTTACTGTTGATGAATCTGCATCTTCCAGCAATGTTATTGTACCTGTATTGATTACACAGTTCTGACCGATTAAGTGTACTTTTTGTGGGAATTGGAAATCCTTATTGTTGAAGGTACCTTTTAGGATTACGGTATCATTCTTGCTAATCTTTGAATTTGCTATGCCTTCCTCATCAAAGTATTGTACATAGTTGGAATCTGTAATGACAAATGTCTTGTTTGATTCCGGAAGTTCTGCTGATGAACCGATAATTGGTGCCAAGTATGCTTTTTCCAATCCTTTACCGTTTTTGGATGACAATACGTTGGATTCGTCAACTGTTACAAATGATTCATCTTTACTTCTGGCACCGGCTTCTGAAAAGTCAATCGCATAGGCTGCCTGTGAACTAATCACATTGTTTTTGACGGTAATATAGTTCACCTTCTTGCTCGACGACTGCTTCTTGAAGTAAATACCCGTCTTTCCACTTGTAATATTGTTTTTTCGAATATTTATGTTCTTATGGTTACCTTTGGCGTATATACCATATCCTTCAGTGGATAAGATGTAATTGTTTGTTACATTCACATTACTTGAACCGATAATTATTCCGGCACCACTGTTTGAGTAGATTCTATTGTTTTCAATAACAACATCCGGTCCACCGGTTTCAATACCTACTGTGGAGAAGTTAACCCTTACTTCGTTGTTTTTAACAATAGCTCCTTCACAGGCATATATACCTTGTGCCGTAGCGTTTACCTTGTTGTATGTGATTGTATTGTTTTTGAAGTCCTGTGTGGATATACCACGATATCCCTGATTTACCGTGTTGTTGTGGATAATGTTGTTTTTACCCATAACCTGTATGGTATAACTCCATGATGTGTTTCCACCTGTTACATAGTTGTGCTCAATTATGTTATTGTCACAGTATCCTCCACGGAATAAACCTGAACCATATGCACTAAAGTAAATACCATTAGCACGGTCGCTTGAAACTGTATTGTTTACAATCTTGTTGAAGTAACAGTTACCCATAGGTAAAGCTGTGTGTGTACGGTTATAATTTGAATCACCAATATCGACTACTCCTGCTGTCTGGGTAGTTTTGATGGTGTTGTTAATGATGGTACTTTCGTTCATCTCATCACATGCTATTGCAAATGCAAATACACCATGTACGTGTATCGTGTTATTTGCAATGTATAAGTTTTTGGTGATGTTGGTATAGATACCTGTACCATATGGGTTATTGTTGTGTATTGTTAGGTTATGGACTTGACTTCCCTGTGAATTCAAACCCTGAACATTTACAGAACAATTGTACAGTTTTGCAGTTCTTCCTACGCTGGTAATGGTTACGTTTTTCTTATCTATGGTAAAGTTAACACCTTTAAACTCACCTTGTAAGTCAAGAACATCTCCAGCCATTACTTGACCACTACTGATGGTTTGATTTGTTTTCGGATCTTTTGTAAAGAAATTGTTGTAATTCTTGGATGTTATAACTGTTACCACAGGTGCTTGTTTAATATTTTTATCTTCTGAATTGCTAATTTTACTGGAATCAGTGCTTGCTTGAATATCCGTTTTTTCAGATATCTGAGCTGTATGGGTGGTTACACTACTGTCTTTAACATCAAGTGTATCCTGAGTATCGCCAGTAATGTTGTCACTTGCCGATACAGCTGTAACGCTAAGCATGAATAAGATTACTGTTACCAATAAAAATTTATTTATGCCTTTCATCTTTTCACCTATGTCTTTTTCTCGGATTATTTTTTCTAAAATTATCCAAAGAATACTACTATATTTATTATGGATAATTATTAAACTTTAAGTATGCTTTTATAAAGTAATTTTTAATAACTATTACAGTTTCATAGATTTTTTAAATTTTTTATTCGGATAAAAAAATTTTAATTGGATTATATTTGTTGTGGCTTTATTTTTGAAATGTTACTATGGCCAGTTGATAATCAGTAAAATATTCATTTTTTAAATTAGGAATATGAAAAATAACAGTTTCAATCCTCTTTTTCACTTATAATTTACTGACAGATATGTTAAATGGAAAGATTCCAATGTTTTGTTAAAAAAATAGAGTTTGAATGATTAAAATATTTCAATTTTTAAAATCAGTTGTAATAATGATGAATATATAAAAAAATGGGTTTAGAAGTAAGCACTTTTAATCATTGATAAATATTTGAATAAGTTTATCAGAACACTCAAAATAACAATTATGAATGCTATTAACAATATTCTTTTAATGATTTTCTTTTCCTTTAAAAGATAATTCGGATCTTTTTTTAATCCTTTTGGTGCTCTTAATGTATTTTTCATATTTATCACTTTTTAAAAAAAAATTAGCAGATATGAGTAAATTCATATCTATTACATTGCATAAAGCAGTGGCGATATAAGCTCTTCTTGAACCACTACCATCTTTCCAGTCTTTGGATCCTGGTAGGTAGTACCCATTTTCTGATAACCTGAACCGGAACTGGTAATGTTTTCCGGTGTCTGATTTAATTCCTGATAGTTATCTTCAAGTTCAATCATCTCTTTTGCCGCTTCAACTGCACTTTGTTTCTGTTCTTGAGTCATATCACTAAACATAATAGTTTCCAAACCCGTAGACATTATTGCAAATATCATAAAACCAACTGCCAATACCAGCATAACATCGGTCATATTTACAATTGAAGCCATAGGGTCGTTATCCTCTTCATGATGAATATCCCTACGTTTTAGTGACATATTTACACCTCTATGATTACTTCTGCAATGTCATATAAAGCGGTTATCTCTTCATCATACCATCTTCTACGTACTTTAGATACCACATAACAAATGTTAGCGGCTGCTAACCCTGCAGTAGTGGTGTTGAATGCAGTTGTAAGGCTGGTGGTAAGTGTTTGCATATCCCCAGCACCAAGTGCCGCTAAACCCGGACCCATAGGTATGATGGTACCAAGTAAACCACATGCAGCACCAACTTTTGCTACAATATCCACTAATTCTAAAGATTTTGATATTTTAAATTCTTGTTCTTCAATCATACTTCTAGCAACAGTTTCACGTGTCTTTTTACTGTATAAATTTTTATCTAACTTTGCAATGGAACATAATAACTCTTTATCATTGTTTGTTAGATTTGAATGATTTATTACTTGGCATATCTGATTAGAGTTTACACAGGAAGATATGTTTCGTAATAGGATGTCCTTCTTCTGTCCATCCAATTGTCTTCTTCCAGTATATTCTGCAAGTATTGAACCTATTTCGTATACAGCAAAAATTATGAATATTACTAGTAATATCATAACAGGTATAAGTAAACTTTGAGCTATAACGTTCAATATACCTGATAATATTTCTCCCCCTGGAATTGTCGCCATAATTTTATTCTCCTATATTCAGTAGTTTAGGAAGGAACTAGTCTTTCTAGCCATTACCGCTCCTATTATCATTAATATTATTCCTCCAACTACAACAGCTAATGTACCTGATAAACTGGCAAGTGCTATGCTGCTTCCTTCTGATACATAAACCATATTCGGCAGTATTAGGATACATAATAAGAAATATAATCCCATGAATATCATGAAGTTACCCAATACTATTGGATATGGTTTGTCTATTTTTGAGACTATCTTTGTAGATAGGAAATATGTTATTGCCATAACTATCACTAAAGCTACGGATGATAATGACCCCAGTGCAACAGTAGACACACCGGCAACCGGTGCAATCATTATGACGGATGCTAATATTGCTCCAAAACAGCATGGACATGGTGCCACCATAGCCATACACGTTGCACTTCCACTATTTTTTCCCGTAACTTTCCAATCATAAATGGTTTTAAATCCTGTTACCAATATTATCACTGCTATAACGGCAAATATTGCGGAACTGTAACCATATACGATTTGATAAATCTGGTCAGTAAATGGTTGGCATATATATGATAAAATTATTAATCCAATTCCATAAGCAATTAAAATATATATGGCAGTTTTTCTTTTAATTCCTGAGAATCCCAGTGCCAGTCCAATCTTAACACCGAATATTAGAACTGCTAATAATATTCCATATTGTAAGAATTCTTCAAACATATATCTGTCCCTCCATATCGGTTATTCAATAAATCATAATTTCATTATTCAAAAATTATTAACTTACATAAGAATATTTTTATTTGTCCTTATTATTAATATTTTTATAATTGAAATTAGTTTAGAATTTTTTTTAAAAAAGATTTGAATGAATGGTTAAATATTTCTTATTTTTTTTCATTATTCCAAAAAAAATATATAATTACTTAACCATAATAAATACCATGAAGAAGTAGATATACTCTGGTGGCTTCTTCAATTATTTATTAATTGAAAAGGAGGTAAAAATATCAGAATTAGAAATTCTATACTCTTATCTTTCATGGTCATACTGATGGTATTGTTGTCAGTATCACTAGTAAGTGCTAACGATGAAGTTGATACATTAGATACACATGATGTGGATAAGTTATCTACAAACATGGAAGATAATACATTAAACAGAGAAGATAATTCTAATATAATAAAAGACGATAATAATGACTTAAATGCAAAAACTGATGAATCCTCATCGGAGGAGGTTAAATACACATCAGATAAGAATGATTCATTAAAAACGGCATCCAAGAAAATCGAACCTACCATAAGATTAAGTGACTACAGCATATACCGTAATCAAACAACCACATTCTATGCAAGGATAATGGATGAAAATGCAACCGGAACTGCAATTTTTAAAATCAACGGTATAACAATAAGTGACAAATTAAATGTTCAAAATGGAATAGCATCAACAGACTTTACAGTTCCTGTAAATTGGGGTCTTCAAACCCACACATTAACATTTGTATATGCAGGAAACGATATATATAAGGAAGCCAGAGTAAATTCAACACTGACTCTTGAATATGATCTTGATAGGTTAGATGCCAATTTAAAATCATCAAATTATGTTGCAAAGTATAATCAAACCGTACGATTAGAGGTAACATTGAACAAATCCGCTACTGGAAAAGTTGCATTCAAACTAAAAAACAAGACAATTGCAATAGTCGATGTAGGAAATGGTGGAGCATACTATGACTTTGAACTAAAGACAATAACTCCTAATAGATACAGATTGTCTGTAGTATACAGTGGTGATTGGAAGTTTGCGGAAAAAAGATTAAACTATAATCTTACCGTGATAAAAATCAACACTAAAATTACCACAAAGAACGTAACATCAAAGGCAGGTGCTCAAACAATATTCACGGCAAAAGTGGTGGATGAATACAACAACAACGTAACCAAAACAAATGTATCCTTCAAATTAAATGCGGGAAGTATCGGTGTAGTCGAAACTGATGAATATGGAATAGCAATATTAAATACAACAACCGATTACAGATTGGACAAAACAAATTATACAATCACGGCAGTTGTCGGAGCAAACGCAATCAGGGAAGCAAACAGTACTACTGCAGTACTTACAATGAAACAGTTAAAAACAAAAACACAAGTATCGGATATCAATGCTAAACCAGGGGATAAAGTAACATTATCCACATCAGTAGCAGATGAAAATGGAAACCCAGTACTAAATGGGTATGTAACGGTATACGTAAACTCTAAAAAATACACGCAAATAAACGTGAAAGATGGATTTGCACGATGTTCATATTCAATACCGGCAAATATGGCAGGTAATCTGAACTTAAGCTCGATATATACCGGAACATGGAAATATGCAAACAGTAATTCAACTGGTGCAATAGCCATAACCAAACTGGCTACAAAAACACGGGCCGGAAACGTGCTAACAAAACCAGGATTTAGCAGTGAATTCAGTGCAAACGTAACAGATCAAAACCAGAAAAATGTGAATGAGGGAGTAGTTGTATTTAAATTAAATGGAAAAGTGGTAGGTAATGCAACGGTTAAAAATGGACAGGCAATCCTGAAATATGCTGATCCATTAACTGCTGCAGGTAAATATCGTATAAATGCAAATTACCTTGGAACAGATTTATATAAGGAAAGTGCTGATGAAAATATCTACAATGTAAGTCAACTAAAAGTTGTAATGAGTGCAGATAACTATTCAACAGTAGTTGGAAAAACCGTGACCCTAAAAGTAAACCTGCTTGATGAGTCAAGATATGTGGTAAACAATGGAACCGTAAGGTTCTATGTAAACAACACATATATCGGTAATGCATCCGTAGTTAAAGGAGTAGCTCAAATAAACTTCACACCATCATTAAAATATGAATCAAAACAGGTAAGATACACGGCAAACTATACCAAGAATAACTATTACCTAAATGCAACAACATATGCAAACCTAACAATAACCAAACAGCTGGAAGTATATGTCAGTCCAAACGGTAATGACAATAATTTCGGAAACAAAACACATCCATTTAAAACAATAAGCCATGCAATCAACCACGTAGCATTACTTGGTACAATCAACCTGGCAAAAGGTACATATAAGGAAAATGGAATACTGGTAAACAATTCCGTTAAAATAATAGGTACAGGGGTAAACGATTGTATAATTGACGGAAGCTCATCCAAGATGATATTCAACGCATCAATTGAAAAATACTCCCTTGAGTTACAGAGGGTATGTTTACAAAATGGTAAAAGCAGTATTCCAAATACTGCGGGAGCCATATACTCTGCCGGAATGCTCATAACAAACGGAGTTAAGTTCCTGAATAATGCCGCAACAGGTTCAAACTCTGCAGGTGCAATATACAGTCTCGGATCATTAAACATAACTGGTTCAACATTTATTAACAATACTCTAACAGCTCCTAACGCTGAGGGTGCAGTTATACGTACAATAAATAACAATACAACTGTTATAGCATCAACATTTATGGATAACGCGGCAAAAGGTAACATGGTGGCCGGTGGTGGAGCAATATATGCTCAAAGGGTATCATTAATCATAATGAATACGACATTCAACAAAAACACTGCAACTGCTAGAAATGTTACCGGCGGAACATTGAAAATAGTCAATTCCACTGCGTCAATATATAATGTACGAATATTAAACAGTAACGCCAACGCTACAGAAAATGCAATGGGTGGAAGTATCTGTGACTTAAGCAGTAACATGGAGTTGAATAATGTTACTGTACAGAACAGTTTAATAGATGCAAAATCCATCGCAAGTGGTGGGGTAATATACTTGGAATCAGCACAGATGGAAATAACCAATTCAAAATTCCTCAACAGCAGATTGAAAGCTACTAATGCAATGGGTGGAGTTATATCCACATATTATGGACTTACAACTATTCGTGGCAGTGACTTTGAATTAACAAACATTGCAAGTACGAATAACTCCTACGGAGGAGTAATCTATCATACATTAGGTACATTATACACCATAAACACGAAATTCAACAATACCTTATCCAAGGCAAGTACGGTATATGGTGGAAGCATATACTTCTCAGGTACAACACTAAAACTAAACCACACAAACATTACTCAAAGTGTGATAAATGCTACAAGCACAGGACTGGCCGGTGCATTATACTCTGAGGCCAATGCTGAAATTGAAGCATCAAACTTCATAAACAATAAAGCAAGTGGTAAGAGTGTTGGAGGGGGAGCAATAGCAACCCTTGGTAACCTTGTAATTACAAAAACAAACTTCATATCAAACAATGCATCCAATGTTGGAAATGCAATAACGGGAGTTCAGAAATTAATTACAATAAACGGTAACTATTGGGGTTCAAGTTCTCCTAACTGGAAAAATGAACTTAAAGGTATAAACGAGCCTACAAGTTATTCAAAAACACAAATTATAAATTAGAATTATCTAATTATTTTCTTTTTTTTCTTCTTTTTGATTAGGGTTAACTTTTATCCTATTTAAGCTTATTTTTGAATAATGTTATTGTTTATCCTGTTTTTTCACTTACAGTCTATTTTTTTTACTGAAAGTGAAGCTAAATTTACCCGATTATCCGATTAACCTGTCCTGTAAAATAAATTTTCTAGAAGAAATCGTGATAATTAACTCATAATAAAAAAAGTATAAATGTGGAGGTTATATTTATTCTATCTCATTATCCTTTACATATCTTTTAAATATGAATGCCAATACGGCCCCTGCAAAGTTCTGCCAAACTGAATATAATGCCCCCGGAACTGTTGCAAGTGCAAGGTTCGGAAAATGGGTCTTTGCAAGGCTGGTTGATAATCCGGAGTTTTGGAATGCCAATTCAATGGCTATCGTAATTGCTTGTTTAAATTTCATTCCGGATAAGTAACTTACAATCAAACCGATAATCATTGCAAGTATGTACTGCAAGATAATTACCATAAGAATTATCCAAGAGGTCGTCATAATCGCATCCTTATTTGCTCCCAACACTCCTCCAATAATCAGACAAATTGCGATGGATGAAACCGCGGGCAAGTACTCTTTCAATTCTTCAGCAAATTTTGGGAATTTATAGTTAATGAATAAACCCAGTGCTATTGGAACAATCACTATCTGTACAATTGATATGAACATCTCAATTGGATTAAATGCAATATTGTTTCCGATTAATAATAATGTAATTATCGGTGTTAATAATGGGGAGATAATCGTAGAAACTGCTGTGAGTGATACTGACAATGCAAGATCTCCTTTTGCAAGGAATGTTATTACATCGGATGCCGTTCCACCAGGCACTGTTCCAACCAATATTAAACCTACCGTCAACGCTTCGTTCAATGAAAATATCTTTGCTAAGCATAATGCAAGTAGTGGCATTATGATATACTGTGTAGAAATACCTACCAAGACTTCTTTAGGTCTTTTAAATACATTTACGAAATTATCCACTTTAAGTGTAGTTCCCATTCCAAAAAGTATCAGTCCCAACAATAGGTTAATGGTATTTGTTCCATAGATATTACCCATTACCCATTTGAATGAATTAGGATAAAATAATGTTATAACAACCGTTAGTATAATTATAATAACATAATATTTTTCAATAAGTTTGAATATTCTTTTCATGGGATTATTTTTCTATTTAATCATTAAAATAATTTCGGTAATGATTACGATTAAGCACTGCTTTCAAAAGAGAATATCTTGTTTTTTTAAGTTTATCCTCGCTTGATTAAAAAAAATAAATGTTCTATTGCGGTTCCATTCACAAAAAAAGATTAAAGGGGGATGAAATTAAGATATAATCAATTCTATATCCTTGCTCATGGCATAATGATTGTTGTTTTCACCTACTTTAAGGGTCATTGTTTGTTTTAATGTTTCCCCATCCTTAACGCGTGGTGTTTTGATGTTGATAATTACTACACCTTCATCTATTTGTAGGCTACTGTTTATTGTCTTACCGTTAATCTTATATCCTGCCTGTCCATACGGTATGAAATTGTTGTTTGAATCATAGAAATATACTCTTATAGGATTTTCGCTATCGGCAAACAAATCCAGTGAGTCAAAGTCCACATGTACCATATGCTTTTTAACACTAAGCGTTGTCTTGTTCCTGTTTGATTTCTTATTCTCATCTCCGGAGTATACGATGCTTATTTCATAGTCCTTTACTTTAAGTGTTTGTTCAATTGTATACGTTGCCCTTGCCGTTCCATTGACTACCCTTATCTTTGAAGCGAATGTCTGATTATTGATTTTAAATGTCACATATCCATGGTTAACATTATTTTTGCCCATCTTTATTGTCGCCACAACTTCAATTGTACTTCCCACTTCTATTGGGGTGTTGTTTTTGATTGTAATGGCAGTTGTCACATCACGTTTAGGTATGCTTACTGTAATATTTTTTCTCAGAACCTTCTTGTCATTTGTTTGTATTATTACATTCAATGTATAATTTGCTTTGGATAACTGTGTTGGTATGTCATACTTGTATGTGTATGAACCGTTTATCACCTTTGAATTGTTAATTGTCATTCCATTGAGTTTAAGGTTTAGCTTACCGTTGATATTTTTAGGTAGGTTAACCTTAATGTTTAGTGTTTGATTGTTGTTTGATAATGTATATGTAATTTTTGATTCAATTGGTGTCAAAGTCAGAATGTCATTATCAATCTGTGCTATACTGCTGTTTGATCTGGTTACAACTTCATTTGTAACGTTTTTGTTTATCTCGAGATTATTTAATTTGTATGTGGTGTTGTCTCCATAGAATATGGCTTTTCTTTCAGGTATTAGATGTGTCAATACACGTCCCGTATTTGTCGTGTCGATTCTGACAATCACATCTGTATCGTAGTCCTTGATAAATGAGGACGTATTCGTGTAGTTTGCCACTACCCATTCCTTTGGAGTATATCCAATGTCCTGCCATCTAGGATTGGAACAACCCCACCAATTGTTTTCAAGGGATATGATGTTTTCCTTTTGACTTACAATTGTCTGGTTGTTGTCATCTGAATTATCTACAAATACATTATACTCCGCATCCACATATTTAAGGTTATGAATTGCTCCTCCTTTTTCACCACCAGTATTTTTCAGGAATACTGAGTCTCTGATGGTTATGATTCCACATACGGTTAAATCGGTCATCTTCTTATTTGATATTGCACCACCAAATGTTGTGGCACTGTTTTCAAAGAAGGTGGTATTGATTAACGTAAGATTTCCAAGTTCATTTTCACTCATTGCAATGTTCTGTATTGCTCCGCCTTCTGCTCCGGCTACGTTTGACTCGTATGTACAGTTTGTAGATAGGAAGTGGTGTGTATTTGTTATTGCCCCTCCATCATATGTCGCATGGTTTCCAATAAAGAAGGAATTGTTTGTAATTGTTCGGCCCGTATTATATATTGCTCCACCATAGAAGTGCTGAGCATCATTTTTAAAGAACAATGTATCGTTTACAGTCAGGTTTCCAAATGCATTATATATTGCTGCTCCACTTACTCCCCTGTTATACATGAAGGTTGAATTGGATATGTCTGTTTTTGATCTGATGCTGTAGACTGCTCCACCTACATTTATTGTTTCACTGTTTGTGAAGTTTGTGTTTATGATGCTTGTCTGTGCATTCTCGGTGTAGATACTTGCACCCCATGAAGCGGTATCATTGTCGAATACACAGTCTTTAACTGTCAGGTTCATTTTATTATATATAAATCCGCCCTTTGCACTTCTTGAATCTCTAAAAGCGTTTTGGAATAGGGAATTTTCTATTTTTAACGTACCATTGTTGTTTATGGCGGCACTTACCGTTGAGTTATAATCTCTGATTGTAAGATTTATCAACGTTAAGCTACTGCCTCCAGGAATATTGAATAACCCATTTTTGGAGTTAGTATAAAGAATGGTTTTATCCTTATTTTGCCCAACAATGCTAATATTATTGTTTAAGTTAATTGTATCCAGTTTATATTTTCCATTAGCTACATTTATAATTGTGTTGCTTTTTAATTTATTGACGGTTTTTTCATCAATTGTCTTATAGGGATTGTCCTTACTTCCATCCTCAGTTGTACTTTTTGATGATTTGTTCACATAAACATTATTATCTGCTGTTTTGACATGTGATGGTTCTGTCTTGATTAAATCATGTTGAATGCCCGTATCCGTTTGAACGGGTGATTCATCACTTTGATTATCTGATGCAAATACGATAGTACTTGCCATGATAATTGTGATGAAAAATATCAACATTACATATGATTTTTTCATATTTGTCCTCCATTTTAATTTAAATAATTAATTACTTTATATTATATATGTACATCTTATTAAATTTTTTTTTAATCAATTAATATTTAATGAAATCTTTTTCTAGCATGAATTTTACTGTTGAAATTTTTATTATTAAAAAGATATAATAATATCAAAATAAAGATATTCTTATTAGAAGTTAAATAATAGGATAATATGTTTAACAAATTATAGTTAAAGGAGTTTTTAACATGAAAGGTATAATCTTATCTGGAGGACATGGTACAAGACTTAGGCCATTGACTCATACGGGACCTAAACAATTAATACCTATAGCTAATAAGCCAGTAATCGAGTATGCTATTGAAGATTTACGTGATGCCGGAATAGTGGATATCGGAATAATTCTCGGTACAAATATGCCTAATAAGATAAAAGACGAACTCAAGGATGGATCACATTTAGGAGTAAACTTAACATATATCATGCAGGGAGAGCCTAAGGGGCTGGCTCATGCAGCCGCTACTGCAAAGGATTTTGTGGATGGGGATTCATTCGTAATGTATCTTGGAGATAATATTCTCAAATCCGGTATTGAAGAGTTTGTAAGTAAGTTTGATGAAAGTGAATTTGCCGCCAGAATACTACTGCAGGAGGTTGAAGATCCCAGACAGTTTGGAGTTGCCGAATTAAATGACAATAACGAAGTCATAAAACTTGTGGAAAAACCGGAACATCCAAAAAGTAACCTTGCATTAGTCGGTATTTACCTGTTCAAGAATGAGATATTTGATGCTATTAGTAAAATAAAACCATCATGGAGAAATGAACTGGAAATCACAGATGCCATTCAAAGGTTAATCGATGATGATAAGAATGTGGATTCATTCATCGTTGAAGGATGGTGGAAGGACACGGGAAAACCTGAAGATGTATTGGATGCTAATCAGTTAATTTTGGAAACAATCAAAACAGACATACGCGGTATTGTTGAAGAAAACGTTAAAATAAAGGGAAATGTAATAATAGGTGAAAATACAATTATCAAGGCGGGTTCTGTAATCAAGGGGCCTGCAGTAATAGGCAAAAACTGTGAAATCAAAGGATATGTTGGCCCATATACTGCCATAGGTGACAATACCAAAATCATAGAATCGGAAATAGATTCATCCATCGTTATAGGTAGTTCAGTAATCCATTCCGATAAAAGAATTACCGAAAGCTTACTTGGTCAAAACTCTAAGATTATATCAGATAAAAACACCTATCCTAAGGGCAGAAGCTTTGTCATTGGAGAAAACTCAATAATTAAATTATAGGAAGTCGATAAAATGAAAGCAGTTATACCAGCAGCAGGTCTAGGAACACGTTTTCTTCCGGCTACTAAGGCCCAGCCTAAGGAAATGTTACCTGTATATAATAAGCCAACGATACAATATGTTGTAGAAGAGGCGGTTAACTCTGGAATAGATGATATACTAATCATTACCGGTAAGGGAAAACGTACAATCGAGGATCATTTCGACAAGTCATTTGAACTGGAATATAACCTCAAGCAGAAGGGAAAACTTGACTACTTAAAACAGGTACAGGACATTACTAACATGGCCGACATTTACTATGTTAGGCAGAAAAAACAGAAAGGATTGGGGGATGCCGTTCGTTGTGCTAAAAAACACATAGGCGATGAAGCATTTGCAGTTCTACTTGGTGACACGTTCACCTACTCCGATGTTCCATGTACAAAACAATTGATGGATGTGCATGAAAAATATGGTGGTTCGGTAATAGCAATTGAAGAACTTCCTGAATATAAGATTGAACGTTATGGAATAGTCGACGGTACACATATAGAAGATAATGTTTATGGGGTAAATAATCTTGTTGAAAAGCCAAAACTTGCCGATGCACCATCAAACCTTGGAATTACAGGTAGATATGTATTGACACCGGATATATTCGATAAACTTGACTCGACCGATGCAGGTGTTGGTGGAGAGATACAGCTGACAGATGCAATCAATGCTCAAGATGAAGTATATGCATGTACATTTGAAGGAAAAATATATGATATAGGAAATACATTAGAATGGCTTAAAAGTTCAATAGATATGGCATTAACCCATGATGATGTAAAAGAGGAAATATTACTTTACTTAAAAGAAAAAATCAACGAAAATTAATTCTTTTCTCCAATATTTTTTTAATTAATTCTAATTTTTCTCATCCCCTTTTTGAATGTTCATCTATTTTTTTCAAAATGTTTACCAGCTAATTCTTTTTTATGCTTTTCAAGTTCTTTTCTATTTTATTCAAATCTCCAAATCTTTAAAAACATAGGACAGTATTTCACAAAAGTTTTATAATCATTCATACAAACATTTATGTGATAAGATGTTTTTTTTACATATTTTAAAGATTTAGATACATCTTATGTAATTATAATTGTAAAAAGAAGTGGGAATTATGTTGATTGAAGAATACCTAATAGAAACGCCCAGTATTGATTACATGAATTCACATATTCAGGAAAAGGTTCAAGAATTTGAAAATCAATCCAATGATGAGATGGACTATATCAAAAGGAGTTATGAATTTGTAAGGGATGAAATTCCTCATTCATGGGATATTGGAGCAAACATTGTTTCAAAAACAGCTAGTGACGTGTTAATAAATAAAACTGGAATATGTTGGACAAAATCATGTCTGTTCGCAGCACTACTAAGAGCAAAAGGAATTCCATCTGGTATTAGTTATCAACTACTTACAATAGCAGATGACGATAGTGAAGGTCATATGATTCATGCATTGAATACGGTGTATGTTAAAGATTTGAAGAAGTGGGTGAGACTTGATGCTAGAGGAAATATAGAAAGTTTAAATACACCTTTCAGTTTGGATAAGGATTGTTTGGCTTTTCAAGTTCGGAGTGAATTGGGAGAAATTGATTATATGGATAACCACGCTGATTTGGATGAAAGATTAGTTAATATACTTTCAGAAAGTGACAATCTCTTTGATATTAATATAGATTTTAAGTTTTAATTAATTTTATCATCAATTCATGTTTTTTCTCAAAATACTAAATTAAATATTTCTTTTTTTAAATTGTCAATTTTAAATTGGAAAAAAGTAATTGTAAAGTAAAGGGGGGTTATGTTAACACTTTTTTATTAAAAATTAAATATTCGAAGGATTGGTTATTTCTCCTTTGATAGCAGATGCTGCAACAACTTCAGGGTTGGATAAGTATACGTAAGATTTTGCACTGCCCATTCTACCTAGGAAATTTCTGTTTGTAGTGGAAATACAAGTCATGTCATCAGTCATAACTCCCATATGTGCACCTAAACAAGGTCCACAACCAGGGTTACAGATAATGGCATTAGAGTCTAGTAATGTTTGAATAATTCCTTCACTGATGGCTTTCTGGTAAATTGCTTTAGAAGCTGGAAATACTAATAATTGAATATCTGGGTGTACTTTATGTCCTTTAAGAATATCCGCTGCTTGAACTAAATCTTCATACCGGCCGTTAGTACATGAACCAAGAACTGCCTGATTAATGGCAGTACCTTCTATTTTATCAACATCTTCCACGTTATCCACGTTATGTGGACATGCTACTTGCGGTTGTAAGTCATTTACATCAAAATCATATATTTTTTCATATTCTGCATCTTTGTCTGGTGTGGTGATGGCATAATCTGTAATGCCCCTATTGGCTAAATATTTTTCAGTGGCTTTATTTGGAATCATTATCCCATTTTTTGCACCACATTCAATTACCATATTTGTCATGGTAAGTCTTGCATCAACGCTCATATCATCAATCGTGTTTCCATGAAACTCAAGGCTCTTGTATGTAGCACCATAGGAACCGATTTCCTTTATAATCCTCAGAATCAAATCCTTTGAATGAACATGTTCTAGTAAGTTTCCATTAACATTAATTTTAAATGACTCTGGAACGTTAAACCATGTTTTTCCCGTAGCGTATACCATGGCCAAATCGGTTGCACCAAGACCTGTTGCAAATGCACCAAATGCACCATAGGTACAAGTGTGTGAATCGGCACCAACCATTACAGTGGATGGTTTAACATGTCCCTTTTCCGGTAGAACTTGGTGGCATATACCTTCACCTTGAGTGTAAATATTTTTAATGTTCTGTTTTTTAGCGAAGTTTCTTACTACCTGTTGGAAATCTGCAGATCCAATCGTGTTTGCCGGTACATTATGGTCAAATACCAAAACGATTTTTTCAGGATTCCATACTTCATCAGCTATCTTTTCAAATACCTTAATTGTTGGTGGGCTAGTTCCGTCATGGCTCATTGCCACGTCAATATGGGTATCAATTGTATCTCCGGGGGATACTTCATCGTTACCAGATGCTTTCGCAAGTATTTTTTCAGTAATATTCATATTAAACCCTCAATGTTTAACGTTTGCTTTTTTGAGAATTTCATCAAATTTTTCATTTGTAATCTCTTCACCTTTTTCACGTTCTTGTTTAACAAGTCTAACAATTTCAAGTAATTTATCATTGTCCACTTTAATTTCCATTGAATCTAGCTTTTCTTCCACAGCAGCTTTACCGGAGTGTTTTCCAAGTACTATCTGTCTTTTAGTTCCAATCATCTCGGGCAGGTATGGTTCGTAACATAGTGGATTTTTAATTATGGCATCCACATGTATGCCTGATTCATGTCGGAATACATTGTTTCCAACAATGGCTTTACTGTCAGGTATTGGAATGCCACTATATTCAGAAACCATACATGATAAGTCATGTATTACCTCTGTTTTAAATCCTAAATCCTTGTTATATAATAATTTCAATGCCATCACCAATTCTTCAAGAGATGCGTTTCCGGCCCTTTCACCAATACCATTAACTGTGGTGGAAATTGCCGATGCTCCTTCGAATAAACCAGCAATTGAATTGGCAACAGCAAATCCAAAGTCATTATGACAATGCAGTGCAATTTCTGTATCAATTTCCTTTCTTATATTTCGGACTAAGTATTGCATAGCATATGGGTTAATGGAACCTGTCGTATCTGCTATATGGATTCTATCAGCATGGTATTCTTCAGCACTTTTATATAAGTCAAGTAATTTTTCAATTTCTGTTCTTGTGGCATCTTCACAAGAAAATGCAACGAATAATCCATGATCTTTACCATATTCAATGGCTTCCATACATATCTTTTTAATATCTTCTCTTGGTTTGTTTAATTTAACTTCAATATGTAAATCTGATGCTCCCATGAATGTTATTATACCATCTACATCGGCATCTAATGCTGCATCAATATCCTCCCTTTTTGTTCTTGTTAGACAAATTGTTTTGGCATTCAATCCTTCGTTTGCAATGGTTTTCACGGCTTTTTTTTCATTTTCGGATACTATTGGAAATCCTGCTTCAATTTGAGGTATGCCTAGTTCATCTAATTTTCGAGCAATGTCCAGTTTTTCGTCAATAGAAAAACAAACTCCTGGTGTTTGTTCACCATCCCTTAATGTGGTATCGTATATATTTATCTTTTCAGGTAAATTGTATTCAACTTCCTTGTTATATATACTTACAAATCTATCGTTTATTTCTAATCCCCCATGATATATTAATTTCAAATAAATTATGAGTAATTAATTATATTCATCAAATATAAAAATCGTTTTATGTATATTTTTGTTATGTTAAATTAATAAGAGATTTATTGATATTACTATTAATATTTTTTTATAATTTCTCGTATAATCTCATAGCTCTAATAACTCAAGATAACTTCTTCTTTCAAAACCACGGGTAATACCCATTTTTTTAAATAATTCCATGATGTTATCCCGTGTTTGTTCAATATCTTCTTCATCATTTGTCATGCATTCTATTTCCATGAAATAACCAATTTTCTCGAGTTTATCCAGTGTTATTGTAAACTCATCATAATAAAAAATTCTTCTAACTTTAGAGACAATTGCTGATGGTTTAAAGCCTAAAGCAATAAGGATATCAGTCATCTTATCTAAATCAGCTACCTCGACTTCTATCTCTTTTCTTGTTTTACTTTTGGAGTCTATTTTTGGTCCTTTGTATGTTAATATTTTTTTAACTTCACCGTCAATTGGTACTAACCTAATACGTAATGCTTCATCAGTTTCTCTATAATCCTTGTCTGGTGCATTAAAATAAATATCTTCCTGTTCTTCACTATGGGAATATGATGCTCCAAGGGATTTGATTTTATTTAAAGCATCATTTTTATCATCAATTTTTGCCTTGATTTCTATTTCAATCATGATATCACTATACTTATTGTATACTTCATTAATAATATTTTTTTTCAAAACAGATAATAGTTAAGTATATAAAGTAATGAGTAACATATATAAATACATAATATGTTATTTGGTATTTTTTTAATATTATGTTAAAAAAAATATATAAAGAGTGGATGGTCGAATGTTTTCTTAAACCCCAAACGGAACAATACTTTTAGAAAATTTTTAGATATTTAATATTGTATTTTTTTAATATTTTAATCTATTTATTTGTAAATCTATTCTATCAATATATTTTCATAAATACTGAATTATTATCACTTATATATGGAGGAGAAATAATGGCAGATGTACAAATTAAAGTTGAAAACATTGTTGCTAGTGCAACATTAGGTAAATCGTTAGAATTACCAAAAATTGCTCCAGCTTTAGAAAATGTTGAATATAACTTAGAGCAGTTCCCTGGTTTAGTTTTTAAACTTAAAGAACCTAAAACTGCAGCTTTAATATTTGGATCTGGAAAATTAGTATGTACTGGTGCAAAATGTATTGAAGATTCAATAAAAGCTATTCACATGACCGTGGATAGAATAAGAGAATTGGATCCTGAAATACCTAATGATTTTGAAATCAAAATACAAAACATTGTGGCATCAGCTAACTTAGGACGAATACTTAACTTAGAAGCAGTTGCTTTGGATTTAGAAAATACCGAATATGAACCAGAACAGTTCCCTGGTTTAGTATACAGATTAACTGATCCTAAAGTTGTATTATTATTATTCGGTTCCGGAAAAGTTGTTTGTACCGGAGCAAAAACAGCTGAACAGGCATCATTAGGTGTTCAGAAAACTAAAGAACGTTTAATGGAATTATACTTAATCGATGAGTAAGTATGGTATGGATCCAATGTTAAAATGAGATAATTTATTTATACTCCAAAATAACCACCTATTAAACTCCAAACATTAATATGCTCAAAGCATGTTCATAATGAATATGCAATGATTATATTAAAAATATCGGTGATATTTTGATTAAATTGGTAGTATTTGATCTGGATAATGTTTTAATCGACACAGAAACAATCGATGAAATTGCGAAAATCAAAGGTCTAGAAAGTGAAATAAGTGAAATAACATTAAAAGCAATGCAAGGAAAAATTCCTTTTGAAACATCAATACGTGAACGTGTTAAAAAACTTGAAGGCATATCTGTAGATGAAATAAATAAGGAAATGGATAAAATCGCTTTATCTAATGGTGCACAAGAAACAGCACAAGCATTAAAAACTAAAGGTTATAAAATAGCAATTATTACTGGAAGTTTTGATGTTATCGCATTGAAAATTAAAGAAAAAATAAATGCAGACTATGCATTTTACAACACTCTGGAAGTTGAAAATGGTAAACTGTCTGGAGAAGTATCAGGACCACTTGTAACCCAGAACAAAATCGATGTCCTAAGACAATTAGTAGATGACATCGGTATAACTCTTGATGAATGTGTTGCAATTGGTGATGGGGCAAATGACCTTGAAATGATTAAAAATGCTAAAATAGGAATAGCATACAACGCAAAACCAATTTTAAGAGAAAACGCCGATTTCACAATTGATGAAAAAGACCTAAGGAAGGTACTTGATATAATGGCAGACGAAGAATTATTTATTGAAGAAGAAAACGTAGAAGAAGTTGAAGCTCAAGAAGAAGAATTTGTGGAAGAAGAAGAAGCTGAAACTGAATCTGAAGAAGTTGAAGAAGAATCTGAAGAGGAAGAATCTGAAGAGGAAGAATCTGAAGAAGAGGAATCTGAAGAGGAAGAATCTGAAGAAGAGGAATCTGAAGAAGAGGAATCTGAAGAGGAAGAATCTGAAGAGGAAGAATCTGAAGAAGAGGAATTTGAAGAAGAGGAATCTGAAGAGGAAGAATCTGAAGAGGAAGAATCTGAAGAGGAAGAAGTTGAAGAAGAAAAACCAGCAATCGATTACTCCAAATTAAACTTCCCACAATTACTGGAAGTTAAAAGAGAGTTAGAAGATGAATTAACTCAACTTAAAAATGAAAGAGATCAGATGAATGAAAATACCAAAACATTCAGAAAAGAAAGAGATGAACTCAATCAAAAACTCAAAGACACTCTTCAAATAGCTTTGGATAAAAGAAATGAAAGAGACGAAATCAACAAAGAAGTTCGTGAAAACAAAGAGCTAAGAAATGAATGTAATGAAGAACTTAAAAAAGTTGAATGGAGCTCCGGTAAAAAAGAAATGTCTAATATCCAGTCAGAAATTAAAAAAATAGATCAAACTATTCAAACTAAAGTATTAGACATCAGAAAAGAAAATGAGTTAGTTAAACGTATATCCGATTTAACAAAACAACTCAAAAAAATCCAAAACGATGAAGAAGAAGAAAAAACTGCAAATCAACTCAAAGAAAAATCCGAAGAATACCACAAAAAAGTAGTTGAACTTTCAGACAAAGCACAAGTTGTTCATGAAGAAATGATTGAATACTTCAACAACATCGACGGAATAAGAGCAGAAGCAGATGCAAAACATCAGGACTTCATCAACTCAAGAAGAGCAGCAACAGCTAAACATGAAGAAGTCAAAGCTAAACTCAGTGAAATCAGAAAAGTTAACAAATGTATGGATCAAGCAAAATCCAGAAACAGAAGTAAAAAACCTGAAGAGAAAAGCAATTCTGATATGAAAGAAAGAGAAGCAGCTGAAGAAATATTCCAAAAATTCAAAGATGGTAAAAAATTAACTACAGATGAATTTTTATTATTACAAAAATACAACATAATGTAGATTTTTTACAATCTAATTTCTTTTTCAATAAAAAAATAAGATATGGTATGATAGTGGGGTTATCAATGTAATTAAACATTGAAACTATCATAATTTTTTTTTAACCCTAATATAACAATTTTTTTTATAATATTTATTTTAAACTCTAATTATACATAAAGCATAACTATTTTTAAAATAACAGGTTTTCACTTGATTAAAAAGAGTAGAAAAGGAGGTTATTCTCTCTGAACATATGTGGAAACACCATCCTTTTTACGAATCTCAATGATGTTTTCAGTTATGCCTATTAACTCAGAGTCATGTGTAACTATTAACATTTGCGGTGCTATGTCTGTATCACGCAGTATTTCAATCAGTTCCAGTTTTCTTTCCTCATCAAGATGCACGGTTGGTTCATCCAAGATGAGTAATTCATTTTTTTGTTTGGATATGACCTTTGCTATTGCAAGTCTTAATGCCAATGCTACAACTATTTTTTCTCCACCGCTTAACATTGAAACATTTAATATCTCATCGGATTTTGTGATTGTTATTTCATAGTTTTCATCTAACTTGATATTGTCGTAGTCGAAGTTGAAGTCATTGAAGATATTGTTTGTTTCAAGTTCTATTTGAGGTTTTGATTTTTCTCTTAAATCCCGCTGAACGCCGTCTTTACCATACATTTCACGAATATTGTTTAGTAGTTTTATGTAGTCATTGAGTGCTACTTGTTCGTTTTCTAGTTTTTCCAGTTCTTTAATATTTTCTTGAATATCACTTTTTTCCTTTTCAAGTGCTTCCTTTTTGGTCTTGTTTTCAACAAGTTTCTTCTCAATTTCTACACATTTTTTATCGGTACATGTATATTCTTTATGTGTCTTTTCATGTATTTTACTATCGTATGATAATTCTCGATTTTCTCTATTAATATTATCAAGGTTATTGTTTTCCTTGGTTAATTTATTATTCATTTCTTTGATTTTATTGTTAGTGTTCTCTTTGTTACTGATGAATCCTACATTTTCATTGTAAATTTTTTCTTTTTCTTCAAGATATCTGATACTGGCTTTTATGTCATCAGGGATTTTTACTTTTTGATTAATTTCCTTAAGCTTAATTTTCAATCCATTTATCTCATCTGTTAATGAATTTTTATTGGATTCTAATTCATCGATACTTTTCAATTCTTTTAATGTGGCCTCAGTTGTCAGATATGACTGTTTATTTGTCTCTAATGATTTGATGTTTTCATTTAATTTTTCAATGTTCTTTTCATTTGAATCATATACTTCTTTCTTATCCTTTAATGATTCAATTTTTGCATTTATTTCTTTGATTTCTTTAAGGAAATTTCTAAACTTATTATAATCATCAATCATTGAATTTGCTTCAATGGTTCGGATTTCACTAATTTTATCGGTTATTAATTTAAGTCTATTATTTTTCTCTTGGATATTCTCATTAATCTTTTTATTGCTGTCTTCACATTCTTGGATTGTATTGTTATACTCTTCAACTAGACTTTCATGTTTTTCATGACTGATATCTGATTGGCATATTGGACATTTGTCAGTAGTATTTTTAAGGTCTCTTAATGACTTTTGAGTATTTGTTATTATGGTATTGTTTGAACTAATCTTTAATTGACATTCTTTAATTTCATTATTTAATGATTCCTGTTGTTTTTCTTTTTCACCCAATTGTTTGGTGTATTCGGTGGATATTTCTTCAGGATTTCTTAAATTAGGATTGTTTAGTATATTACGGGCAGCTTTGGCTTTTTGTTCTAATTTATCAAACAAATCACCTTTTTGACTATTAATTGTAGTTAGTGATGATTCCAGTCTATTTAATTCTTCAATATCTTTTTTTAGTAAATTCTGTCTTTCATTCAATGCTTCCAGTTTTTCCGAGTATTCTATTGATTTTTCGTAATCGGACTTTGTGTTTTTTAATGTTTCATTTAATGCGTTTATCCTACTGATATCCTGTTCTGTTTCAACAAGTTTTGCTCTTTTATCATCATATTTGTCTTTAATTTCAACGAAATCCTTAAATAGTGGAAGTTTTAAAATTTCCTTTTCTATACTCTTATTCTCAGCTTCCTTAGCTTCAATAGTTTTTAACAGAGTTTCTTCCTTATTTAATTGGATCTTGGTTTCATCAATAGTTTTGTTTAATGATTCTATTTGGACCCTGTTTTTCTCATATTTTTCTTTCTTCTGGTTTAATGATTCAACCTCTTTTTCCAATTCTTTCAGGGTATTTGTTAATTCTTCTTTTAATTTCTCATCTGTCTGAAGTTCTTCGGTTATTTTAACCGTTGATTCTGTGTTTTCTTTTTCTTTTTTAAGCAGGTCTTCTTTATTGGCAAGTAATCTATCGTTTAATTCTATCTTATTTTCATATTCCTTGATAATGTTTATCATGTTCTTCCATGATTTTTCTAGATTATCCAGATTCAATAGTTTTGATATGAGTTCTTTTCTATCACTGGCAGTTTTATCTATTAAACTTGTGATTTCTCCTTGTCTGATATATACGGCATTCAAAAAGGAGTTCTTATCAACACCGATTATCTTTTCTATTTCTTCCGTTACCTGTTTTTCTCCATTGGTTATCTGGACTGTTTTGTCACATGAAAGTCTTCTTATTGTGGAACTGCTACTGCTTCTTTTCTTGATTCTTTCAATTTCATATTGAATGTGGTTATGCTTGAATTTAAGCTTGACCATCATTGTACTAACATCATCTTGGGCATCAACCGGCTTTCTAACCATGTCCTGGATATTTCCATCAACCTTTTTGAACAATGCAAATCGTATAGCCTCTAGCAATGTTGATTTTCCGGCACCGTTCTGACCTAAGATTACAGTTATACCCTCATTAAAATCTATTTTGCTATTTTTATGGGATTTGAAATTCTTCAATGTTAATTCTTCAATAATCATTTATTCGCCCCCATAATTCTTTTCAAAGTAGTCATCAGCAATATGTAACGCTTCTTCTTCGTTAGGAATCGACAATTCATGGTATAGACTTGTTGTCAAGTGAATTATGCCTTCATTTTCCCCATAATCCTTAATTATCCTATTTTCCAGTGCTTTTTCCGGTGTGAGATTATCCCAATTCTCTATTCCATCAGGCTCTGTTATTGTTGGATTGCATATGCATCTAATGCTCAATGCTTTATCACCTATAATTTCATCAATTTTTTCAAGCACGTCACTTTTTTCAAAATCACCCTCTTTAACAGTCAAGTCTAGTATAGGTTTTACTTCTAAGTCCTTAATTTCATCATTTATTTCCACTAACTTCTCTTCAAGTTTAGGATATTTGATTTTTTTAATGATGTACTTCCTTTTGAGTGGTAGGTTTACATGTTGAACATCAATATCATCTTTTTCATCATCAATTGTTACAAGGGTATAACCTTTACCGTTTTTCTTATAATCATCTAATTCTTTTTTGGTTCTAAGTTCGGTAGAACCTGGATAACACATTATTCCATCCTTGAATGAGGATATGTATCGTTTATGGATATGGCCCATGGCATAATAGTCGAAGTTATCCGGTATGGTATTTAGTTCAAATTCCTTTGAATATTGGTCGAACTTCTCCAACCCTCCATGTAATATAAGTATCTTATACTTGTAACTTTCACCCTTTTGTTTTATTTCATTTGCAAAGTTAGTGATTTGTTCCTGATAGTTGGGTGAGATATACTGTAATCCTCCGATAAACACGTCATCATTTATTGTGTAAGTTTTACCCTTCTCGACTATGTGGAAATGTTCGTTTTCAAATAATCTCTGTGGAATTTCAGTATTGCTCTTTTGCATCTTGTCATGATTACCTGCTATAACATAAACGGGGATATTATGAGAAACTAATCTCATAAATCCTTGTTGTGCGGTAAGCAAGGCCTTTATTGGTGGTTTTGGACTTTCAAATAGGTCTCCACTATGAATTACGCAGTCAACATCATTATCAATCATGTGGTCAATGATTTCATCAAATCTCTCATAGAAATCATTTTCACGTTCAGATAATCCATATTGTCTGTATCCAAGGTGGGTATCTGCAAAGTGTGCTATTCTAAGTTTCATATTCAATTACCTTTATAATAATAATTCTATATCTTCATTATCTTTCTTGCGTTTTTCTTCCCGTTCTTGCTTGTCTGTCTGCCATAGTTTAACAATATCCAAGTCACTACCCACACTTTTTCCTTCAAATTCATCTATCTTTACCATTGTAGGTATTTTTGTCATTTGACCAAGAATTACAGCTTCTCCTATGTTCAGTGAAGGCAGTTGTTCTAGAAGGTCATTGCTTAGACTTTCACTACTTTTCTGGACATGCTTTTGATCGCCGGGTTCTACTAGTCTTAAGATGATAAGGTTGTTTATCTGACTAAGTGAACCATTGTCCAGTGATTTAGGACTTTGACTTACAAGACATAATCCTACACCGAATTTACGTCCCTCTCTTGCAATTTTACTAATGGTACTTTTTGATTTGGTATTAAGGGAATTTGACGCCAGGTTATGTGCTTCTTCTATGACACAAAATATTGGATAGTCCAATACCTTTTTACCGTTATTTTCTATCTTATTTTTTCTTCTGATTAATATGTTGTCCAGCATATGCTTTACGATAATGTCGGTTGGTGTTTCACTAAGAGAACCTAAACTTACTATGTTGACTTTACCCGGTACTATGCTATCTACCATATCGCCGACATCCGTTCGGTTAAGAAGATTATAATGTATACGGTACATGTCTTCCAATTTAAACAGTACCTGATAGTTTGCCTCAATATGACTTTTCCTTTTAGGGTCCTCACCTTCAAGTTCTTTAATCTTATCTTTTATCCAGGAAATCATGTTATCGAAGAAGTCTTCCTTATTATCCGTAAGATCTTGCTCTTTAGCATAGTCATATGCGTCTCTCAGGTATTTTGTTTGATTGGTAGCTCCTTCACTGAATTTACCTAACTTCATATATTCATGTACTGATAAATCCCTGGGATTTATTTTTGAAGGAATGGTTATTGTTTTACCATTTTTAAATTCTGTTTTTGAATATTCACTATGTGCATCAAATACAAGTATCGTACCGTTAAGTCGAAGAAGTTCATCTATAATAACAGATGTGGTATTTGATTTACCACTACCGGTCATAGCTAAAATAGCAAGGTGTCTTGACACCATCTTATTTACGTCCAACTTCACGGCTACATCTGGCTGTTTGAGGATTGTCCCGATTTTAATACCTTCATCCTTTTCAAATATTTCCTTAAGCAACTCTTTTTCAGCCTTATATATTATTGTACCTGGAGGTGCAGGTGTTCTTGGAATAATAAGCTTGTCCTTATCTCCAAGTATCGTAATTGTCCCCCTGATGTAACACTCAGTGTCTCCATCCAGCTTTAATATTTTACCGATGGTATCCGGATTTAACAGGTCATCACCTAATGTTGTACAACCTCTAAATAATGAATCAATCATTCCCAGTATGGTTTTATCATCATAGTTTAAATATACGTATTCTCCTACTGCAGGAGTTTCCTTTGATATAAATGACACTTTGCTCGGTGTTGTTTCACCATAGCATCTTCCTAAAAATTCACTCATTATAATTCCCCTTTTTTGATATATTTTTTCATATTATTTTTTTTTTAATTATCAGTTACCAAGTCTATTTTTAATTATTTTACATTATCACATGTCTAATATGATAATACTTCCCTTCCTTTAGGTTTGTTTTTAAGCTCATAAACCATTTCCATTCTATCCATGAATTTATTTGTTATCACAACATTGTCATGAACTTTCTTTAATATATATGGATATCCGTTAATGCTGCAGCTGTACAAATCATCCAGTATGTTAACAATATTGTCCAGTATTTTATTGACATTATCCTTGTTCTTTAAAGGTATTTCTATTTTTATCACATGTTTTTTATTTTCCAACCGTGCAAATAATGTAATGTAATGGTAGTTTAAGATTTTATCATTGTACAATGGGTATTCCAGGCTCGTAAATCTGTTCTGGTTTAGTGGTCTTACAAGTTTCTTATTGTCAGTTACAGCAGGGATGGTGTATCCTGATTCCGTTGTGAAATATTCTAAAACAGCAGAGTCGGGTATTTTTTCATCGAATAATTTGTTTGTTCTGCTGGTTTTTGAGATACATACAATCTTTTCTGAGTAATTGTTTATCAGGTGAGTTATACATGCCAACAGTTCCAGGCCAGTGTAGTAGTTTTGTATCTCCTCTTCAAAATTCTCATATTTGAAGTTGGATAGTTCTTCATCATTTGACTCTTTCGCTTTTTGAATGACCTGCTGTTTGATATAGCCTATATTGTTATAATAGTCTAGTTCAACGTCAAAACTATTGTCATCTAACTTTTTTTCAAACTTTTTAATAATACCCAACAATATAGTTTTGATTTGTTGATTTAACTCGTTGTTTACATTAAAATGGTGCAGTTGTCCTCTTAGTGATCCGTCAATCAATATATAATCGATTGTATTTTCATTGTTTTTCAAGCTTTTCAACGTATTTTTAAGTTCCAAGATTTCCATATACGTGGAAATGTACTGGTTGAATCCTTCAAGATTTGTTGCAGTATAGGTACGGACATCCGCTTCTTCTGATTCAGGTATTATACTTTCATCGGGCCTTGATAGTAATGTGACAGCTCCAACGGCATATAATATCCCATCCAAGTATTTTTTACTGTTATGGCTGCCATCTGTTGAGATGAACGTCTTGTCTTGGATTGTCTTCTCAAAAGTGTGTGGTTTGAATAGTCTATCAATTTCTTCAGGGTTGATGTCTTCATGTAAACTATCAAATTCTTCCTGTATCTGGTCTTTTCTTTCAATCATTTTCTCATATAGAGACTCTAACAATTTGATTAACCTCCCTTGAAATTTTATTATTTTTATCTATATGTTATTTTTCTATTGCATTCATTAATATAATTAATAGATTTCTTAATATTTGGCACGATTTTTTGATTAGATTTTTATTTTAGTTAATATCCATTTATATTAGTAAAACCCCGTTATGCATCCATTTACTAAGGATTGCTTTATCCTGATACTAGTCTATGCTACTTTATTTAAATAAATTATCCAAGCATGTGATAAGTACTACATGGGGGGTATTGAGAAATATTATTGTTTGTATAAGGATGTTAATCAAAGTTATATTTCAAACATTTTCCATCAATTAATATATAATCCATAAAAAAGATAAATACTACTAAAGGTGTTAATATGCAGATAATTACAAAAAAGGAAAATAATGTTTTAGCCCTCTTAAAAGATATCAAACAGGACTATCCGGAAAGTGTATCATTTGATGTTATTAAAGAGTCATTGGATATTTCAGAGACTCGTCTTGTTGAATCATTGGAAATATTGCAGAAAAAGGAATTCATCAAATTGGACTCAGAAAACAACATGATATACTATGATGATTTGAACATGGAAGTCAAAGTGGTGGAGAATAGATCAGAATTAAAAAGATACATGCTAAACAAAACTGAAGAGGATGCATATGAGATAATACGTGATGTCATAACCAAATATGATGGATATGCACCAAGATATGTGCTTGAAGGTGCATTGCTATACGGACAACTGGAATTAACACCAAAAAGGACTTATAATATAATAGTATCATTGGAAAACAAAAAACTGTTGAATAAAGTTGTCAAAACCGATGGTGAATATTATACAATATAATCCATTATACAACTCTTTTTAACAAATATTTTTTTTATCTCTCTTTACATTCTTCTTTTTCATTGATAAATCCATATGAAAACATATAATTAACTATACTTACATAAATATATTCATATAGATATCATTTTTTAAAGAAATCAAAAAAATAAAAGGAGTTTTAATATTGATACTTATCGTAGGTGGAGCAGGATATATAGGTGCTCACGTAAACAAATTACTAAATGAATCAGGTTATGAAACTGTCATACTCGATAACCTAAGTCATGGACATAAAGAGGCAGTACAATGGGGAACATTATGTCAATGTGACATAAAGGACATTGACAGCATAGAAAAAATATTCGAAGAATATGACATCACAGCTGTAATGCACTTTTCCTCATTCATAGAAGTGGGCGAATCAGTTCAAAACCCACAGAAATACTATCAAAACAACGTCGTAAACACGTTAAACCTATTGAATACCATGATAAAATATGATGTAAAGAAATTCATATTCTCATCAACATGTGCAACATATGGGGTGCCACAAAAGATACCACTGACCGAAGATCATCCACAAAATCCAATAAATCCATATGGATGGACAAAGCTAATGGTAGAAAGAATACTTAAGGATTATGACACTGCATATGGTCTTAAATCAATCATCTTACGATACTTCAATGCATCAGGGGCTGATGAATCCGGATTAATAGGTGAAGACCACTCTCCGGAATCACATTTAATACCATTAATACTTGACGCGGCAATTGCAAAAAGGGAAGATATAAAAATATATGGTACAGACTATGATACACCCGATGGAACATGTATCCGTGATTACATCCACGTAAATGATTTGGCCGATGCACATATAAAGGCATTGGAATATCTGGAAAAAAACAATACAAGCAATGAGTTTAACCTCGGAAACGGTAAAGGATTCTCCGTAAGGGAAGTAATTGATTCTGTTAAAAAGGTAACCGGCAAAGACTTCAAAGTAACAGAAACTCCAAGACGTGAAGGGGACCCTGCAGTATTAATCGGAAGTGCCCAGAAAGCCCATGAACTGCTTGGATGGACTCCGATATATGATGATATAGATGATATCGTAAAGACTGCCTGGAACTGGCATAAAAAACTAAACAAGGTAAATGATGATGAATAACTCGGTATGTGCAGTAGTAGTAACATATAATCGTAAAGAATTACTCGTTAAATGTATTGACAGTTTGATAGGTCAATCTCTTAATGTTGATGCAATATACATTGTAGATAATGACTCTACAGACAATACTCCTGAACTATTAAGTGACTATGGATTTATCACATCACTTCCTCCGGTAGATTATGAATCCACATGGAGCTGTGATAATGAATATGAAAATATTCACATCAAGTACATAAAGCTGTCCAAAAATATGGGTGGGGCAGGAGGATTTTATGAAGCCGTCAAGCAGGCCTACCTTGATGAATATGACTGGATATGGATAATGGATGATGATGCATTCCCAACAGAAGACTGTTTAAAGGAATTGTCACCCTATTATGACTTGGAAGATACAGTGGCACTGGCAAGTTTGAAAGTTGACCTGGAAGATAACATACTATATCATCATAGGGGATACTTCAACTTCAACAGCGGACTTCCCATACAAACTCCCATAAGCTATGAGGATACCCAGGTGGAAGTAAAGGACATTGACATGGTATCCTTCGTCGGACTACTGGTTAAAAGGGACGCCATTGAAAAAATAGGATATCCCAAGAAGGAATTCTTCATACATGCCGATGACTTGGAATACTGTATAAGACTTAGAAGTGTTGGAAAAATCAAACTTATAAATAAAAGCATCATAAAACATGCAGAAGGAAGTACAACCGGAACATTTACAAAAAGGATATTGGGTTTTAATGTAGATAGAAGACCCTATGATAAGCTATGGATAAACTATTTCATGCAAAGAAACCTAATCTGGATTGGTAGAAAATACTCGACAAACAAATTATCATTATACCTGACAATACTGAAAAATTATTTGTTGACCTGTATTGGAATTATAGCCCTTGATGACCATAAATACAACAGGTTGAAATTCTATACGAATTCATATCTGGATGGATTAACATCAAATTTTGATAATAAAAAGCCCCGCAGAATACTATACAAGGAGGAATGATTATGGGAGTAAAATTTAAGGATATAACATCACCGGAGTTCATAGAATTGAATGATTTGGGTGGAAAATTATTGACTGTGGATGCCTCAAATGTAATCTATAAGTTCCTGTCATCAATGAGACAACCGGACGGATCACCACTTAAGGATTTAAATGGAAACATAACATCTCACCTAAACGGGATAATGTTTCAAACGTCTACACTGATAGCAAAGGGTATAAAGCCAATATACGTCTTTGATGGGAAAGCACCCGAGTTAAAAAAGAAAACACAGGAAGAACGTATAAACATCAAAAAAGAGGCACAGGAAAAATATGAAGAAGCCAAAAAAGCCGGTGACTATGAAACCGCTAGAAAATATGCCTCCAGAACACCCTATTTGAATAAGGAAATAATAGACTCCTCAAAAAAACTGCTTGACTTGATGGGACTTCCATATGTACAGGCAAAAACAGAAGGGGAAGCACAAGCATCATATATGGTGGCTGAAGGTGATGCATGGGCTGTTGTCAGTCAGGACTATGATTGCCTGCAGTTTGGAGCATCAAGAATGCTTAAAAACTTTAAACTGTCATCCAGACAATCCAAGGATTTGCAGGTAATATCACTAGAGAAAACATTGAATGAATTAAATGTAACTCGAGAACAACTGGTTGACATAGCAATACTTGTTGGTACGGATTTCAATGCAGGAATACATGGAATAGGACCAAAGAAAGGACTTAAATTAATACAAAAATATGGTAACCTTGAAACCGCCCTGAAAAAATTAGATAAGACAATAGAAGAAGATTATAATCAGATAAGGGAAATATTCTTACATCCGGATGTTGTAACGGATTATGATTTAAAATTCAGAAATCCAAAACGAGAACAGTTGATTGATTTCTTATGTGGGGATCATGACTTTACCGAAGAGCGAACATTTGCGGCTATTGATAAACTGGTTCATGAAACCGCTCAGACAAGTCTAGAACAATGGTTCTGATATATTTTTTAGTTTTTAAAATTATGGGGATGTGAGACAACTATCCCCCGATGAGTAATTTTTTATTATTTCAAATCCCTTTATTTTTAATTAATTATATTGTCTATTTTTATTTGATAAAATTTTTTTTTTATTTTTAGTGTTGGCACAAATTATGTTTTTTCACTTTTGAGTAATACTTTTATACACTTACTATTTATTAGCATCTGTTTAAGTTAAAATTTAAAATAATTATATTATTAATACTTATCATGACCCCCTTTGAATACTTATCATGACTCCCCTTTGAATACTTATCATATGCTCTCATTTTATTTATATAGTATCTATGAATAATATAATAATATAATCATGTAATATGTTATGTATTTATAATGGGGGACTCTTATGAATGTTTATTGGGGGAACATTTTGTTGGATATTATGTGATTATGTTTATTCAGTGATTATAGGGGAGGTGAACTAAGATATATTATGTCTGATGATTGTGTTTTATTAACTCAAAGTGTTCTTATTCGTGGTCTTACTAAGAAACAATATAATGTTTTGGTGGATATTTCCTTGAAACTTAACTATTTGAGAAATTGTGCTGTGGAAAAGACTCCATTTGTTAAATCTACTGACAGAAAGCATTTTAAGAAAATAAATTTTAAATCAATAATTAGCAAGGTCAAAGAGGAATTTAAGATGGAATATTCTTTTATTCAGGCTCAGTTAGCTAATGCTGCTGTAAAGAAGCATGTTGAATCATTCAATGGTTATGTTGAGTTGAAAAATAAAAAAATTGATGGTGAATATAATCGAAAGGTTAATCCGCCTAAAAAACATGAGAATTATCGATTACATAATATCATAATTCCGAAAGAATCTATTACTTCTTCTAAAAAGAAGCTAAGGGAGGGTTTTATAGAATTGCCATTAAGTAGGGAGTATAAGAAAGTGTTGGAATCAAAGAATTGTAGACCTAGAATAAAAATTCCTGAGAATATACGAGATAAAAAGATTATTCAAGTGGAAATTATTCCTATAAATAATGGAAAGATGTTTAAGGCAAATTTCACTTATGAAGCTGAAAAAGAGCCATTGGATTTGGATAGTGATAAGATTATGGGTATTGATCCTGGTGTAAATAATTTTGCAACAATTGTTACAACTGAAGGGCCTCACGTGCAATTGTGGACGGGAGAAAATTAAAAAATCAAATATACTTCAAAATGTAAGAAAACAGCTCACTACAGATCAATTCTTGATAAGCAAGGACGTAAAACATCCAATAGAATCCGAAAAATAAACCAAAAATTCAAAAACATACAAGACAACTTCCTCAACCAAACAGTAAACTTCATCATAGAAAGATGTAAAGAACAAGATGTAGGTACAATTGTGCTTGGATACAACAATAATTTCCAGCACAAGACCAATATGGGAAAAAAACAAAACCAAATATTTTCACACATAGCATTCAAACAATTCAAACAAAAACTAGAAACACGATGCCAGATACACGAAATAGATCTGATAATACAGGAAGAATCATACACAAGCCTAAGTAGCTTCCTAGATGAAGATATACTACCAGAATACCAAGAAAAAGATGATGAAAAAGAGGAGGATGATGTGGAATATGAATTTAAGGGCAATAGAATCAAACGTGGATTATACGAAACACAAAATGGAAAACGTATTAATTCAGATGTAAATGCTGCAGCCAATATTATGCGAAAATGTAAGCATGGGTTCGATTTTGAACGATTGTGTAAGTGGGTCCGGACTACTCCAAGTAAAATCAAATTATAACCAAGACATCCAGATATATAATAGGTGCGGTATAAAAAAAATGTTTATCCCTTATTGTCCATTATTGTTATTATCATATGTTTGTCGTTATTTGATTTGAACAAAGGCAAAAGAGAGTTCTCCATGCAGTATGATTGTTTCTGGGTTTTAAATCTTTTATAATAAAAGAAAGAAATGTTGTGCTGTTTATTGTTTACTTGCTTTAAAATGAAAAAATGGGTGTTATAAAATATATGTTTATGGAAGTTTTTTTTTCTTCTTGACTTATATGAGTAATACTTTTTTTTGTTTTAAAATACTTTTGGCCAAGTCTATAAATAGAGAACGTGCAACAATTCCTTTTAGAGGTTTTTTAGTAAGATTTTATTATAACTATGTTCATAATTATCAAATATAACTTGATATCATGTTTAATATTATAATATAAAAAAATATTCAATTCACATAGCAAAATAATTGTCGCACACTTTAATTTGATAAAAAATTCCAGAAATTATAGATTTAAAGAAGATACCTCTTATATATAACAATTGAATATTTTATAGACCCATTATTATATAGTTAAAGGTAAGACTATGGATGAAATGAATTTTCATATATTCTTTTATAAATCCCATTTAATGAACCATTTTTTTCTTCAAATTAACGGTTAATCCATTAAACTATAAATAATTCTTGTTACATAACTTATTATTATAAAAACATAGGAGATTGATATATATGGCAGAATTACCAATTGCCCCAATAAAAAGAATCATTAAAGATGCAGGTGCAGCAAGAGTAAGTGATGATGCTGCAAAAGTACTAGCAGATGCTTTAGAAGAATATGCTGAAGAAATAGCAATTCAAGCAAATAAACTAGCAAAACATGCAGGTCGTAAAACTGTAACTGCTGAGGATATTGAATTAGCATTACAATAAGTTTAAATAAGATATATGTAACTTTACATATATGCTTAATTCTTTTTTTTTTGAGATGAGTGTTGGCAAAAAAGATTTTTCCTATTTTTTGAGTAATACTTTTTTTTAAAATTCAATTTTTTCTTTGATAAAATCACTTATTTTTTTAAAATATTTTATATTTAATTTTATTTTATGATTATAATAATTATTATAGCATAACATTTAAATACTAGTAATTATATATATTTATATAGGAAATTAAAAATAATTTGGTATTTATATATGGGAGTAAAAGTTGTGGATTTGAAACAAAGCAAATGGTATTATGGTTGTTTAGATGATGAGATTCCAAGGGATGATATCGTGTTTTTGGTAACATAATTTGTGTTATCCAATAAAGATAAGATATATGAAGTTGTGGATATTAAAGAGAAGGGTAGGCCTGTTAATCCTCCAGAATATCTCGTATCTCTTTTAATTTAGGGGCATTACGTCATATTGATGGAACTGATGAATTAGCTGAAATGGCTAGGTTTCATCAGAAATTCAGATATGCATGTGGTGATTTACAACCTTCTGGAAGAGTTTTACGTAAATTTATGCAGGATTATGGTAATTTATTTAAGCAAATGTTTAGTTCTTACCTTAAATTTAGCGTATACTTTAGGATTAACTGATTTTGATTTTGTTTGTGTCGATGGAACCATAATTAAAGCAACTAACTCCCCATTTAATGTAATTTACTATGAAGATGCGTTAGTTTTGATAAAAAACTTGAAATCTGATTCGCCATCAAGTGAAGCGATTGATGATCTTCGTCGTCCAGCAAGAAAATTCTATTATAATTCCGTTATGACTACTGAACGTAAACTAGAGTTATTAAAGAAAATGATTGAAATTATGGACAATAATGGAAAAAATAAGATTCGTGCATTTGATATTGATTCACGAAGTATGCAGACTAAAAAAGGTCATAAAGAGCCATCATATAACATGCAATTAGTAACAGACACACAATCAAAGTTAATTTGTGCTGTACACATATCACAACATCCCACAGATCATCATGAATTACCACCAACAATGAATAAAGCAGTAGAGAATTTACCGACAAAACCCCACAAAGTAAGTGCAGATACAATCTATAAACAAGAATCTACTCTTCAATATCTTGAAAAAGAACGTTATGATGGAATAATACCAGATCAAGGACAAAATAGAATAAATCAAGGTAAAATACCAGACAATCTATTCCATAAAGACAATTTCACATACAATTTTGACAAAGACACATTTCAATGTCCATCAGGAGAAACATTAAATCATAAATCCACCACATATGAAGAATCTAAAGATGATAAAAACACAAAAATACGAGTAAAATCATATTATAACTATAATGCATGTAAAAACTGTAAATATCAAGACTCATGCACTTCACCTTCCCAATCACACCGAGTTATACAAGAACGAGGTTCAGACCTAAGTTTGGAAATGAAAAACAAAATGAACACCAAAGAATACCAAGAAAAATACAAAAAAAGAGGATCTACTGCAGAATCACCTAACGGAACACTCAAAGATCAATACCACATTAACCAAATAATAAGCAGAGGACAAGAAGACAAAGAAAACAAAATAACACTAAGAGCCGTAGCATACAACTTAAGAGCAATATTCAACAAAATATTAGAAGCAGATGACACAATAAACTTCAAAAACTTAGTAAAATACCATATAGATGACTACATGTTAGAAATAATACAAGAATTTGATGACATCAAATTCAAACTAACAGAACTAAAAAAATCAAAAAGTATTACAAAAGAGTGAAAAAACAGACTTTATGCCAACACTCATTTATCAAAAAAAAGTTAATATAGGTTTATGTACCTATATCCCAGCTGTTCATGTAGTCTTTTTGTTCTGTGGTCAATTCATCTATTTCTATGTTCATGGCTTCCAGTTTGAGTCTTGCCACTTCAGTGTCTACTTCATCTCTTGTTTTATATACGCCCGGGGCCATGTCCTCTTCGAGGATGCGTTTTGCTGATAGTGCCTGCATTGCAAAGCTCAAGTCCATTATCTCTGCTGGATGTCCTTGACCATGTTCACCAGCTAAGTTTACAAGTCTTCCACCAGCCAGGAGGTATACGTTTCTTCCATCCTTTAGGGTGTAGCATTCAATGTCCGGTTTTATTGTTTCTTTTGATTCGGTTATTTTAAGTAGGTCTTCCTCATTGATTTCCACGTTGAAATGACCTGCATTTGCAAGCATACATCCATCTTTAATATATTCGAAGTCATCACCGGATATGATGTCTCTATTACCTGTTGCAGTCACGACAATGTCTGCTTCCTGCAGTGCCTGTTTGATGGTCATTACACGGTATCCATCCATTCTGGCTTCAAGTGCTCTTATAGGGTCTACTTCTGTGACGATTACGTTTGCTCCAAGTCCGTCTGCTCTCATGGCAATTCCTCGTCCACACCAACCATATCCACATACCACTACACACTGGCCTGCTATTACGGAGTTTGTCGTTCCCATTATTGAATCGAATGTTGATTGACCCGTACCATATCTGTTGTCAAAGAGGTATTTCATATATGAATCGTTTACTGCCATAACTGGTATCTTAAGTGCATGGTCCTGGTGCATTGCTTTAAGTCTGTGGATACCTGTTGTTGTTTCTTCACATCCGCCCAGTAGGTTTTCAAGAAGTTCCGGTCTTTCCTTATGTATTAAAAATATTAGGTCTGCTCCGTCATCGATTACAATGTCCGGTTCATAGTCCAGTACCTTGTTCAGGTGTTCATAGTATTCTTCATTGGTTTGTCCGGTCCATCCGTACATGTTCAGGCCTAGTTTTGCTCCTGCTGCTGTTGCATCATCCTGTGTTGAGAGGGGGTTACATCCTGTCATCACCACTTCAGCTCCACCTGCCTGAAGTGTTAATCCGAGGTTTATTGTTTTGGGTTCAAGGTGTAGACATGAACCAATGGTAATGCCCTTGAATGGTTTTGTTTTTTCGAATTCCTTTTTGATACTTTCAAGTACGGGCATGTGTCTTTGTACCCATTTAATCTTTTTTTCACCTTCCGGTGCTAAGTTAATATCTTTAATATCATATGCCATGTTTTTATCTTCCTTTTAGTTTTTTATCTATTTAAGTTATATGTCATTTCTATTTATTAAATTTTAATAAGTTAAATCTATTAATGGGATTTTTTTTAATTTGTATTGTCTTTATTAATAAAAATCAATGCTGTCAAGTTAAGATTTTTACTTATTTTTATACCTTAGTTTACTTATTCTAACCATTATTTACTTTAATTTTGCTTAATCCCATAGTTTATTTAATCATATTGAATATTATAAGTGTTTATTTTTATTTGAGCTTATTTTAAGAATAAATTATAGTTTAATTTATATATTACTTATTATATATTATTATTTAGATAATTAACATTGTATTTATTTTTGTTTTTTGTTATTATTTTGTGTGGATTTGAGTAATAGTATTTTAGTGGTAATTATGTTTTTATGTAATTATTTGTTGGAAAAATTGGGAAATTTTAATAATTATGTTTGTGATTTAATATATTTTAGATGAGATAAATATGTTCGTAATCGTAAATTGCTTCAGGAGTGTATTATGAAGTATGTTACCTGGAATCGTGGGCGTACTACTGCATTGGAGGCTTTGTATTTTATTGGAGAATTTTGCGGTGACATTGATATGGATGTGTCTAAAAGGTTATTTCTCAAAAGAAGAATGATTATTGATCTGCAGGTTTATATTGATATGAATGGAGTTTATGGTTATAAATGAGTTAATGTTAAAAATTATGCAATTAAACTCATATTTGTAATAAGACTTAAAAAAGACACATTCATAAATCAAAGGTATAAACAAATAATGATGATGAAATAATTGAAGTACCACTCCATAAATCATTCATAAAAACAATAAATGATGAATAATTAAGAATATTTGCATCAAAACAAGAAAAACCCAAATTAAGAATAATTAATATTCAATTACCAACCGGAGATAATTTTTCATAAATTATATATCTAATGCAGTATATAATATTATTGTTATTAAGCATGAATTCAATTACATATAGAAGATGGTGATATGAAAAAGATTAGAAAGATTTTTATTGTATTATTGTTTTTATCATTATTTCTATTAGCTTCAAGTGTCAGTGCTAATAGTACAAATATTGAGGATAATAGTGATTTGAAAGAGGATTGCTGTAGTCAGGTAAGTGAAGAGGGTGATTTATCAGGAAATCCTGCCAGTGAATGTTATGAAAAATCATTGGATGATAATCAAACTGTTACGTCAGATAAAATAATCAAAGAGGATAATAAGTCTAGTGTTAAATCGACTGATAATGATTTTGGTTTAAATGATTCTGGAAAACAGTTGGTTAAGAATCATTTAGCTGATAATTCGAAAAAACAAGGGATTAACTTGGATTCATTAAATGCATGGCTTCAAAAGATTAATTCAACTATTGAAAGAAAAATATTTGATGATATAATGCCTATGTCAGTTGACTTGGATCCAAGTCATGATATAATTATTTCAGTAGGTTATGCAGAGGGGAGTATGGTTATTGATTATCCACGAAATACCATGATTGGTGAAGATTTAGATTTAAGAGTGAATTTTTATCCGCATAACAATTTCACGGATGGTTATGTTATATTTAAGATAAATGACGTTACATTAAAGGATAATAAAAAATTTTCAGGCTCTTCTAATCCGTTGAAAGTTCCAATAGTTAATAATACTGCCATGACTACCATTAGAATTGATAATTCATTAAAAAATGCACATACATTAACAGCCATATACCAGGGTACATCCAATATCACAACAAAAAGGATGTCAATACCGATACGTATAAGACCCAGAAGTGCATCAATTAATGTTACAACCAGCAAAAAAATGGTTAAACAGGGTGAACGAATAACATTAACAGCAAATATACATGATAATAAAAGTGATAAATTACTTTCATCCACTGATGAATATGTTTTCTTCAAAGTTAACGGCTTGACTTTGAAAGATTCCCACAATGAAACATTAAAAATAAAGGTAATAAATGGAATAGCCACTACCAATTATACAATACCTCTTGGTTTAGCTGGTATCACAGATAGTAAAACATTTACTGTTAAAAATCATACAATAACAGCTTGTTATGTTAATAAAAACTATAATATGGCAAAAAACAATAACATTTTCCAAGTCACAAGATCCACCATATCAATCGATATAACCAATGTCACTATCAATTCAAAATGTAGGTTAAGTCTTAATGCTACCATCAGGGATTATCTTGGAAATAATGTATTAGGCCCCAATAAGTTTATCATAAAAATTAATGGAATAAGCATTAAAAATGGAAGTAATCCAATCTATTATTACTCTGAAAATGGAGTGCTGAATATCAACAATATCCAAATTCCACACTTAAAAAACTACTCTTCAGTTGAACTTGTAACACAGGATCGTCTAGCCTACTTTAGTCAAAGAAACATCACTACAAAGATAAACATAAACAATGAAAGTAATAATGTGAAAGTAATAATAAACAACAAGACATATAACATTCAAGTGGAAAATACCCCAACCGGTAGTGAATTTTTAAAATTACTGCCACAAACATTCAGGATGAAGGAACTTAACGCTAATGAAAAATATGTCTATATCAATACATCATTAACAGCCAACCCCCTTAGTCCTGGAAAAATAAACAGGGGAGATGTCATGTTATATCAATCTGACTGCATTGTATTATTTTATAAGACATTTGACACTTCATATTCATATACGCCTATCGGACACATTGAAAACTTAGATAACCTGGATAGCAGTGATATGAACATAACATTTGACAGATACTAAGACTATAATAAAAATCATTTTCTTATCCCCCTTCAACTATTTTTTCAAAATAAAATATTTCACAGAAAGATGTAATATTATCAATATTTTATTCAAAATGATACTTGTTGGTGTTGAATCATGGGTTGGTTTGATATGAAAAGAGAGTTTGTTTTTAAACTTAATTAGAAAATATTGCATAGTTTAATCTTATTTTGTTATTTTAAAAAGAGAGTGTGCGACAATTATTTTGCTATGCGAATTGTATATAATTTAACTATGTATTCTCAATGCTGTCAAGTTAAGATTTTTATTTATTTTAATTCCTTATTTTACTTATTCTAACCTTTTATTGTGACTGTTGAATGTTGGGTTGGTTTTGTTTAGTTGTATACTGTGTTCATGTTGATTGGTGTGTTTTGTTTTAGTACTATTCTGTGGGTCCATCTTATTTGTTGTTCTCTTGTTCTTCGTTTTAATCCTTTGAGTGTTCTGAATATTCTTTTTTGACTTCGTGGTAGTGTTGTTCTGTAGTAGTTTTCTATTGTGTTGTTTGTTGCTGGTATTTCGGTATCCATTAAGTGATTTAGGATTTACATCTAAGTCTGGTTTGATGTTGTCTAGGAATTTTGCTATTATGGGGTTTAAGTAGTTTTTTTTGATTGTATAATGTGTTGTATCTGCGTTGGGCTTGTTTTATTGTTTTTGAATCCCATATTTTTTGTATTCTTTCTTGATTATAGTTTATTTCTTTTAGTTCTTTTGTTTTTTCTTTGATTTCTTTGTGGTGCTTTTTAATATCTTGTTCTAGTTTTTTTATTTGATTGTGTTGTCTTCTTGTTTTTTTATCACTTTGGGGTATGGGTCCGATGTATTTCTTTTTGTTGTTTTGTATTTCTTTTATTTTTTCTGTTTTGTCTTCGATTTTTTGGTTTAATGTTTTTATTCTTCGTTCTATTTTGTTTTTGTGTTTTTGTAGTGGTGTCATGAGGTTTTGCATTATGTGGAAGAAGCATCTGTGTTGTATTGCTCCAACTGCTTCTATTATTGTTTTATATCCTTTTCTACCATCAGTTATTATAACCTTTAATGGTAATTTTTCTAAATGTTCTTTAAAGAAGTTTTCTAGTGTTTGATCATCGAATGCTTCTTTACTTATTAATTCATCAGCAATTATGAGTTTATTTTTATAATCAATGATGGTTAATCGTAGATATAAGTTTTTATTGATGAAAACGTATTGTTCGTCATAACAGTATATTCCTGATGGTGTTATGTTCATATCTTCGATTTTTTCAACGCCTCTTTATTGTTTTGTATTTAATGTATTCAAATGATGTTAACTAAGTTAATTTGAAGTTAAATTTTTATTAAAAAAAGAAATAAAATAGAAGACGTCTTCTATTTTTATTTTATGGTGTACATTATATGTTTAGGGTATAATGTGATTTAATTTTGGTGTTTAAATAGTTATATGTGTCGTTTTGGATGTGAATAAAATGTTTATTTATTTTTTGGAGGCTTTAAACATTTACACATATGGCTTTTTTATGGTATTTCTATTTTTTAGGAGTTTTTAATAACTTTTGATATATTTTTTGGAGTTTTTCCCATGTATTTTAATTGGAGTTTTGGAGTTTTTTAATATTTTATTTTAAGGGGTGATTTTATGCTTTAAAAGTGGGTGGAATGTATCATATTTAACTATATGATACTAGTTCCTGATCTTTTTTGGGTTTTACTTTTTCCATTGCTTTGTTGAATTCGGACATGTATACTTCTTCTGCGTCCATGTCTTCTCTTAAGGTTAGCATTACAGCTTCACGGCATACCGCTTCGATGTCTGCTCCAACGTATCCTTCTGTTTTTTTAGCTAATTGTTCGATGTCCACATCGCTTGCCAGTGGGATGTCTTTGGTGTGTACTTTGAATATTGCTATTCTGGATTCTAAGTCTGGAAGTCCCACTTCGACGTGTCTGTCAAATCTTCCAGGTCTTAGGAGTGCCGGGTCGATTATGTCTACACGGTTTGTTGCTGCTATTACTGATATGTCATGTAGCTCTTCCATACCGTCCATTTCTGTTAAGAGTTGGTTTACCACTCTTTGTGTTACTCCACTGTCACTGTTGAGTCCTCTGGTGGATGCGATTGAGTCGATTTCATCGAAGAATATTACTGTTGGGGCGGTTTGTCTTGCTTTTCTGAAGACTTCTCTTATTCCTTTTTCGGAGTCTCCTACCCATTTGGATAGTAGTTCCGGTCCTTTTACGGAGATGAAGTTTGCATCACTTTCGTTTGCCACTGCTTTTGCAAGTAATGTTTTACCTGTACCCGGACTACCTGTAAGTATCACTCCTTTTGGTGGGCTGATACCGAATTTTTTGAATTTTTCAGGATTTTTAAGTGGCCATTCTACTGCTTCCTTGAGTTCCTGTTTTGCTGATTCGAGTCCGCCTACATCTTCCCATGTTACATCTGGTATTTGTACCAGTACTTCTCTTAGTGCTGATGGCTGGATTTCTTTTAGTGCATCTTTGAAGTCACTTTTGTGCAGTACCATTTTTTCGAGTACTTCCTGTGGTACTTCTTTGTCTGTCTGTACTTCAGGCAGTATTCTTCTTAGTACTCTCATTGCGGCTTCTTTACATAATGCTTCAAGGTCTGCTCCTACAAATCCGTGGGTTACTTCGGTTAGTTCGTCAAGGTTCACATCTTCATCAAGTGGCATGCGTCTGGTGTGTACTTCGAGGATCTCTTTTCTTTCATCTTTGTCCGGTACTCCGATTTCTATTTCTCTGTCGAATCTTCCAGGTCTTCTTAGTGCTTCATCGATTGCATCTGGTCTGTTGGTTGCACCGATAACTACCACTTCACCTCTGCTTTTTAGTCCATCCATTAATGTTAAAAGTTGTGCTACTGTTCTTCTTTCAACATCGCCTGTTACTTCTGCTCTTTTTGGTGCTATTGCATCTAGTTCATCAATGAATATGATTGATGGGCTGTTTTCTTCTGCTTCTTCGAATAATTCACGTAGTTGTTCTTCTGAACCTCCGACGTATTTGCTCATTATTTCAGGTCCGTTTATTACTATGAAATGTGCATTGGTTTCATTTGCCACTGCTTTTGCAAGTAATGTTTTACCTGTTCCTGGTGGTCCGTGTAGTAGTACTCCTTTTGGTGCGGATATTCCTAGTTGTTTGAATAGTTCTGGTCTTTTCAGTGGAATTTCAACCATTTCTCTGATTTTTTTGACTTCGTTTTCTAATCCACCGATGTCTTCGTATGATACGTCTATTAGGTTTTCTGCTCCTTCGAATTTGCTTGGATCTACTGGTTTGGTTTCCATTTCTATCTGTGTGGAGTCTGTGATTTTTACAGGACCTAATGGTTTTGTGTTAACTACGGCTAATTTTATTTCTCCAATGGATGCCATGTTGGACATCATTTGGTTGATAATTTCATCAAACATCATATTTGGTTTTGGTTGTGGTTTTCTTATGCCGGTTACTATGATGTCTCCTTTGTTTACGATTCTGTTTAGGAATACTCCGTTAAGGTTTCCCTGTATTGCAATTTCCTGGTCTACTGGTGCAAGTTTTACTTTTTTGGCTTCTTTGATTTGTGCTGGTCTTATTGTTACTTCTTCACCTATGCTTGTTCCCGCATTTCGTCTGATGTAGCTGTCTATTCTTAGTATTCCTAGACTTATGTCTGATTTGGATTCCATTACACTTGCTGTTGTGATTTTGTTTCCTTCTATTTCTATAACATCTCCATCTTTAAGGTTTAGTTCTTCCATGCATTTTGGGTCTAGCCTTGCTACAGAACGACCTATGTCTGATTGTGAAAATGCTTCTGCTACTTTTAATTTTAATTCATTTTCCATAGTTTTTCCTCCTTTTTAATTTTATGAATAATTATTATGAATTTGATTATTTAGCTGTTTTTTTGATAATTTATTTCAGCTAATATTTTTGATTTCTTTTATTTACTTTTTGTAATTATAAGTTTATATCTTTTAGTATATAAAGGTTACTAAAATATGAAAATTAATAAAAAAATTTATTTTCTAAAAATACGCTATGAAAAAAAGTATAAATCTATAAATAAAAAGAAAGGACCTTAATAAATTCTAAAAAAATTAATAAAAAATATATGGATAAAAAGAAAATGAATGAATAGTTGCCGGGTAAAATTAGGCTTTATCTAATTTTTCCACCTATACCTCTAAGATATTTTTCAACAATGGTCTTGTCTTTTTTATTGTAGGTGGTGTAATTGAATGTTAAGCTTACCTTGCCCGCTTCAATTTGAGGTCCATGATATTCCTCAATCAACTTGACACTTACAACCTCCTCTATTTTTCCAATCAAATCAATAAGAACCTCCCTATCACAACTGTTATCCAACAGCACAGATACGTCAAAGGAGTACAGCTTTAAATTTTCCTTCTTCCATTTCTCTAATTCTTTACCAAAAAGGATAAATACGTTGGATAAGTTTAATCTGACTTCCTTATTGTTTTCTTCAATTATGACATGCCTTGCATCAACCTCTTTTACAATACCCCTATGAACATTGTGTGAGTACTGATGTTTAAGATAAACTTCCTTTCCTATCTGTTTTGTAAGATATGTCACCTCGTATGTAAGAACACTTATGGCCTTATCCGATCGTCCAAGTGCATCTTCAAATTCATTCAAATGCTTTGCCGATTGGGTCATATTGTCCACGAAGGAATCCACATCATCCTCATCAACATATTCGGCTAGCTTAATGCTTTCTTCTATAAGTGTATTACGTGCTAATGATGTCATCTTATTTGATTTTTGTATGGAATAGTAAAGGTATGGGTTTTGTGAAACTATACGGCTAATCATGTCCAACATTAAACTATAAACGGGACTGGCAAATTCTCTTGACTTCTTAACGCTGATATTTAGCTTGTTGATTGTTGATGCTATGCTGATGTATGAAAAGTGTGTCAAACCCTGAACAACGCTCATGGTTTTGTCATGTTCTTCAGGACTGCTAATGACAATTTGGGTACGGTTGTCCTTGAAATAACCTATGACCTTATCGTACCAAGTGTCGCACCTGTTTTCAATCGGCGTTATAATTATTACCTGGCCTTCCAGTGATGGAATTCTTGGCCCGAACATGGGGTGACATGACAATATTTCACAGTCTGAAGGTGCATATTCATTCAACGCTTCTGTTACATCCATCTTCACAGAACAAATATCCACCAATAGACAACCACTAGGAGCATGTGGGGCCACTTCTTTAATGGTATTGACCATATGTTCGATAGGTACGCTGAATACTATGATTTCGGCATCGCTTACTGCCTTGATGTTGTCCTGTTCATATCTGGCTCCTATTTCTCTTGCAACAGTCTCTCCATATTCTCTATCTCGACTAGTTATTTTAACATTGTAATTGTCTTCAATTAATTTGCAGGCAATCCATTTACCCAGTCCTTTACTTGCACCTATAACCGTAATGTTATGATTGGCCGTTGTCATTTTCTATCCATCCTTACATTATTTTCTTTATTTATAATTTATGTTTGTCTTTTTTTATATTTCTATTGTAGGGAGTTCTTTCTTTGAATAATATTGGTTGACGACATTTATCAGCTCTTCAAGTTTTTCGTTTTCACATATTCTTCTTATAGAGTTTAGTTCATCAATATTTTTTAAATACACGCCTCTTCTTTTTGTAGGTTGCCCATTCAATGATGGATTTACTTCTATGAAAACAGTTTGACAGTCATTATGGGTTGGTGTCTTAACTATGTATACTCCGTCAAGGTTTGTTCTTATCTTTTCCCATGGTGCCGCTTGTTCTACGGCTTTTACTAAGTTTTGTTTTTGTTGCTTGTTCATAATTATTTTTTTTCACCTGTTTGATTTGTAATACATTTTATGTTTTTATTAATATAAAAGTATTACTATTTTGGTTATTGATTATTACTTAAAAATTATATGGATTGTACGATATATATTAAGAATAGAGGATTCAATATGCAAATCAAAAATCAGGATAAAAAAATAGGATTAATTGAAGTAGTGCCCGAAACGCTCGATGATTTATGGCATTTATCACACATCGTAGAGATAAACGATTACATATCCACATTAACTACCAGAAGAATTCAGGATACAAACAGCGGAAAGACAAGGGCAGATCGTGGAGTGAAAAAAACATTCTATCTGGGATTGCGGGTAGAAAAGATATCCTTCCATAAATACACTGGAACATTAAGATTTACGGGAATAATAGAATCAGGGCCGGAAGATCTGATACCGTTGGGATCTCATCACACAATAAACATGCAAGTAAACAACAGTCTGAAGATACAGAAGAAATGGAACAAATGGGCACTTGATAGATTAACCCAGGCAGTTAACGCTTCAAAAAGAGCAAATGAAATAATAGTGGCGATAGAAGACAATAATACTGAACTGGGATTAATAAAGCAATATGGGATAGAATATGTAGGTCCAATAATAGGGGATATCAGCGGTAAGCAAAACATCGACAAAAACAGAAAGGAAAAAATCAAGCAATACTATGAGGATATAACAAAACTAATACTCCAGCACATGCCAGTAAATAAACTGATAATTATCGGCCCGGGATTTACAAAAAATGACTATTACAACTATCTGGATGAAAAACATCCCGATTTAGCCAAAAATGCAGTGCTGGAAAGTACGGGGGCAGGAGGACATGCCGGAATCCAGGAAGTGCTTAAAAATGGACTAATACAAAACTTAACAAAGGATGCAAAAATAGCAACCGAAATATCACTTGTGAACAAATTGCTGGAAAATATTGGAAAATCATCAAATCTCGTCACGTATGGGATAAAACAAGTGGAAAATGCAGCCAACATGGGAGCTGTAGAAAAATTATTGGTCGTGGATGAACTCGTAAGACAAGACAATATACAAAAGATAATGAACACTACCGAGAATATGGGTGGAAACATTGAAATCATAAGCAGTCAACACGATGGAGGAAAGCAATTGGAGGCATTGGGTTCCATTGCCGCATTTTTAAGATATCCTCTATGATAATGGGAGGCAATGATTAAATTTTTCATAAGAATTTTTTTATTTTTCTTTAATATTAAATAAGCTCTGTAGAAATCCTATGAAAAAACAATTAAAAGTAATACTTTTATCAAAATATTTATATACTACTTTAAATAAAATTATTAACTATACCATTAGTAATATTTTATTATATATATTTAATATTTTATTATTTTTGGTGTGTAGATAGTTGTTATGTATAAGAGTTTTGTTGTTCGTATTTATCCTGATGAGGTTCAGGAGAGTTTTTTTATTAATCAGTTTGGTTGTTGCCGTTTTGTTTTTAACACTTTTCTGGATGCTAAAAAGACTGTATACTCAGATAATGGAGAGTATTTGTCTTTTTATGATTGTTCGACTATGTTGACTGAGTTGAAGAAGTCTAAGACTTGGTTAAAACGAGTTGATTCACAAGCTTTGATTGAATCGTTGAAAAATTTAGAAAATGCTTTTGACCGATTTTTTAAACACCTTAGCAAGTATCCACGCTATAAAAGTAAGTATAATCCGGTACAATCTTATAAAACCAATAATATCAATAACAACATCAGAATTGAAGGTAAACGTATTCGTCTTCCCAAGGTAGGTTGGATACGATTTCGTACACATCAAAAGATATCCGGCAAAATACAATCTGTCACTGTTAAACAAAAAGCATCCGGTAAGTATTTTGTTTCTATTTTATGTAAAGATGTCACAAGGCATGTTTTTAAGAGTAATGATCGTAGTTGTGGTATAGATTTGGGAATATCACGTTTTGTCACAATAAACACGGGCGAAATAATACATTTCCCACAACAAAACAAGATCATACAATTAGACAAGAAAATACAAAGATTTCAAAGAAAACTATCCAAAAAAGAAATTGGCAGCAAAAACTACAATAAAATCAAAAAGAAGATAGCCTTAGCATATGAAAAAAGACATAACATACTAGACTATCATTTCTATAAGATAGCACAACGATTAACAGAAAAATATCACGTAATCTCTATGGAAACACTAAACATTAAAGGCATGCTAAAAAACAGCAGACTATCACGAAGTATACAAGAAAAATCATGGCACATGTTCACCAGAATACTAGAACAAAAAGCATACGAACACGGACGAAAACTAATACACATAGACCAATGGTACCCATCCAGCAAAACATGCAACAACTGTAAATACCACAAAGAAGACCTAACACTAAACAACCGAACATGGACATGCCCCCTATGTGGTAATAGACATGATAGGGACATTAATGCTGCTAAAAATATACATCAGGAAGGATTAAAAATAATTAATCAAATACAATATTGATTACTATATTTATTTATATGAACCGAGGGTTTCCCGGGGATCGCCTGTACCACTTACTATGCTGCGTTGGCGGCAATTAGGCCGGAATCAAATGACAAATACAATTACTCAATATGAGTGAGAATTGTATATTGATGAAGAAAGGATAATATTGAAATAGAATATATTCCCTCTGTAAAAAATTATATTTGAGTTATTACTCATACTTCACTCAAATCAAGGTTTTCTACAGAGCCATTAAATAATTATATTTAAATGTATAATAAACAAAAATATAATATAGTGATAACAGTACTTACCTCAATAATAAAATGACTAGTGTTAAAAAAGTTATGTGCTGTTACATTAATTAATATGAAGGGTGAGTAAATGGAAATATATATGTTATGGATAATTGGATTAATACTTACTCTAATCTTAACAACAATATTTACAGTATTGTTTACAAAAATCAAAGGAAATTTATTCGAAGATATTCGAGGTGGAATACCAAAAGGTGTTGGAATAGCACCATTTATAGTAATGGTTCTTCTGTTTCCGAAACCATACAATATTCTAATTGCAATTATTGGGATAACGGCCTTTATTGATGATATAATAGGACGTAAGAAGTTAACATCATACCTTGAAGTAGGACAGCTAATGCGTGGTCTGGGTATAATAATTGTAATGCTATGGGGTTATTATATAATGGGCCCAATAGCAATATTGGTGGCACTGATGGTACAAATATTCAATATCGCAGACATGGAACCGGGAGTTGCATGTATCGCTGTATTGATAATGTCTGCCGTATCATTCACAATATTGGTATTGATGCATTCACCATCATACTATCTGCCGGTACTCCTATTTGTAATCTGTCTGGGTTACATATCACAGGATTACTCAGGATATATTATGATGGGAGAAATAGGTAACCATTCCTTCGGTGTTGCACTTGGCGTATGTTTCGCATTAGTTTCAGCAGCACTTGCAAAAGCAGTATCACCAGTAATGTTCTATCCTGTAGAATTCCTGATAATGTTAATACTATTCCTAATGACTGCTATAATCATAGCATATTTAAGAAGAGAAACGTTACATTATTATCTTGAAAGATATCTGGATATTCAAAATCCAACATTTGGAGATTATGTAATGGATGTATTAACCGGTGGAGGATTAGGAGATTTAATTAGAAAATTACTGTTGGGAGATAAGCAAATAACAATTAAAAACTCCTTTGCAATTGCACTGGGTGCTAGAAGATTAGTTTATAATCCGGTTAAAAATACATCTAACTAAACGATTCATTTTATTCAAATGAATAATTTTTTCTTATTTTTTTTTAGTTTAAAAAGAGGGTGTGCAACAACTCTCATTAAATACTATTTTTTTATAACTTTAATATTCTTTATTTTTTAATTCTATTCGTCATGTTTTTTTATTTTTTGTTATGATTTTTGTTTTAAATTTTAATTTTATTATAACTGTTATTTAATAGGTATATTTATATATAACCTTGAATAAATATATTATATAGAATAATATTATTAATGGTTTTGTTATTTATGGTTTTGCGTGATGATACTATTGGTTAGACTTTTTTGTTACCTACGGATATTAGAACTATGATTCCTGGGGATCATGTTTGTTTTTTTATTGAGAAGATTGTGAATTGTGTGGATTTTAGTGAAATTGATTTTCAGTATGTTGATACTCCTGGTCAGAAGGCTTATCCTGCTGCTATGTTGGTTCGTATTATTATATTAGGTACTATTTATTCAATTCATAGTAATCGTAAGTTGGAGCGTATTGTTCGTGAGAACATTGTGTTTATGTATTTGGCCGGTTTTCAAACTCCTGTTTTCAGCACTATCGCTGCTTTTAAACGTGACCATCAGGATTTAATTGAAAAAGTATTTCTTGAAACAATAAATTATGGTCACAATAAATATTTGATTGATTTGGATAGTATAAGTGTTGATGGAAGTAAAACACGGGCATATGCCAATAAATATAATAACTTAACTAATGAGGATGTATTGAAACTGTTACATATCATCAGAAAAGGAATCATTACTGATGTGGAAGAGAATAAAGCATTGGAAAATCGTCAGAACAAGACCATTAAAAATGAAGAGGATAAAAAGGAACAAATCAAAGAAGCGTTAAAAGAATCACGTAACATCAAAGTAAAACAGGATGAAAAACCACAAACAGTTAAGAAAATAATTCCGGAAGAAAAAGATGAAAAACAGAAATTATTAGATGATTTTCGTAGCAAACCAATGAAAAACAGTATGAAACATGACGAAAGCAAATTTGATGAAGAATTGTATGAATTAATTGATGATAATGATTTAAACTTCTGTGGAAAACAGATACTAAAACAGGCAATAGAACATCCAGAAACAGCATACAAACAAGTACGTAAATTAGAAAAATGCAAAGAAGAACTTGAAAAAAGTGGTAAAAACACTGTAAATTACACAGACCCTGAGGCAAGAAAAAGTCCTAACAAAGAACAAGTCATGCAAACAGGATATAATGAACAAATTGTAGTAGACAACAAAAATGGAATCATAATAGCAGTAGATGTAACACAAGACGCAAACGATCAAAACCAACTATTGCCCATGATAGAACAAACACAAAACAACCTTCAAGAAGCATTAAACATCACAACTGAAGAAACAGAACAGTTAATCCACAACATGGATATACTGGCAGACAACGGATACTACAAAGACGAAATAGTACATAAAAACTATGAAGAAGAACATTACAACATATTAATGCCCAACAGGCAACAAGCATCAAAACAAAAAGACTGCTTAAGAAGAAAAAGTCAGAGAAAACAGAACCACAACAAAAAAGATGGATTTTCAAAACACAACATGATAAAAGACGAAGAAAACTACTGCTACATATGTCCTGAAAACAAAATACTACCAGTACAACAGGTCTATCCTGGAAAATACAATGATAGAATAATTTATTACACATCTGAATGCAGTAAATGTCCTTCCAAAGACATATGCTTAACAAATAAAATGACGGGAAAAGTAATAACAGATTACACAAGCGAAGCCAAAGAACTACTAGCATATAACTTCGAAACACCAGCAGGAGAGAAACAATACTCTAAGAGAATGCCAATGGTAGAACCACGATTCGCATACAACAAATACACACTAAAATACAGACAATATCACTTAATAGGATTAAATAATGCAAAAATGCAACAAACACTCATGGCCACAGCACAAAACATAGTAAAAATACACAACATAGAACTAAAAGAACAACAAAACAATAAAACAATAATAGATTTAACTTAAAAAATAGAATAAAAATTAAAATAATAAATTAGTGTCAAGGAACAATTATTCTAAAAACCCAATAATTGTCGCACACCCTCAAAAATAAAGAAAAAAAGATTTTTAATGTTATATATAAAACAATAATGAAAGTGAGTTATAATATACTTTCAATTTCTTGAATAAATTCTTCAGCATTGCATATTATTTCTTCAGCTAATTCTCTGGAAAATACAGCTGAAAAATCATAACTTGACTTATTTCTAATATCTCTAGCATCGTAAAGATAGCCATAACATTTCCTGCTGAAAACGCCTTTCTTAACACACTTTGATAATTTCCTTAAAACTCCATCATGTGTTTTAGTATATATATTTCTTTTATTAAAATATGCCATAGCTGATGAATGCATAGCATAATAAGACAAAGTAATAGAATCTCTATAGTGTTCTCTTTCAAACAACATTTTACTGGAACTTAAGTTTTACTTAGCCACATTAAGAGCATCAGTCCAATCATCCAAGAACAACACCCTCTTTGAGTACATTGGATAAAAACATATTATTCTTAGTTTTATTAAAATGTTCTTCTGTCATTAAATGTGGTGATATAACTTCCCCACAATCAAGAATCACATCAACAGCTAACTCATTTACTTTAGATCTTAATTTATCAGCATTTTTCGAAACAATTAGAATATCAATATCAGAGTTAGGAGTGTCCTGTCTTCGAGCAACAGAACCATATAACATGATTAATGTAATATCTTCAGATTTTAATTTTTCTGCAAATTGTTTAGCTAAGTTAATTCTATTAATCAAATAAACTACCTCCTAATCATTAATAATATAACATCATATTCCTTTAAAATAACAAATGATATTCATTCTTCATTATATACTAGTATATTTTCATCATATTTAAATATATTACTTGAACCTCTCCTTCTTGTAGAAGACGGAGATTCTTGGGTTGTAAGTTTTTTTTGGAAATTAAGTATACCAAGCTATCCCCCACGTCCCGTGGGTTCACATATATATGTATCTTTTTAATTAATTGTTATGGTATTTTTTTTTGAAAGTATGTTTAAACCTTCTTGTAGTATGTTTATGGCTTGAGTTGACGTCACGGTCATGGGTGGTTTTACAATCGGGACAAGTCCATTTCTTTATCTAAAGTTAAATCGTTAAATTTGTAACCACATATGCTGCAATAGTTTACTGGATGGGTAAAATCAATCTGTTTGTATGAAGTTTCTTTTATTCCAGGATGACCTGTATTTTAGCCTGTTAATGAATTTGCTGATACTTATCCTTTGAGAGTTTGGAGGATAATTTGTTGTTTTTCATCATTGCTTTGATGTTTAGAGTTTTCATACAAATTTTGTTTTTTCATGCTTTTTGAGGAATTTTTTAGCTCTGTTATGCTCAAATAATTTATCAGTCATGTTTAATCTCTTGTTCTAGTAATGTTATTCTTTCATCCAATTCTTCTAATGTTATTTCAGAAACATTATTTAAGTTTCCCCTTTCAAAATTTTCTATTTCTTTATTGTAAAATTCGGCTTCTTCATCAGAAAACTCTTCATTTTCTATATAATAATCTATTAAACGATTTATCACATCATTAAAAGTATCTTTTTTAGAAGCTAATTCAGATAAAGCATTATGTGTACTTACACTTATTTTGATAGTTTTAGTCATCATGTTAACACCTAATAATAGTATACTTGGTATACTATATAAATATTGCTATCAAAACTTTATCAGAAACGTCAATATCACCAGACATAATATTTTTGATAATGAAATATCATGAATCATTGCAACTGAATAAATAGTCATGTGGAATATTTTGGTGATAATTAGGCCGAATACAACACTAATGAACACTATCAGGTAGCATGTGGCTTGTAAATAATTGAAAAGCATGAACTGCCAATGACTGAACAAAAATAGAAAACAATAATAAATAGCAATACACACAGGATTAACACAATGGGAAAAAACTCATCAGCGAAAAAACAACAATGAACATAGCATCAAAAGAAGCAACACTCACAACAGAAGTATCACAGCAACACCCTGTTCACGGATACAACTAACTGCAATGATAAATGAAAAAAAACGATAAACACAAGTAAAACTCGACTTCAATGTACAGTAAAACTGTTAAAGACTTAAGCGTCAAAGTTGAGTACGCTAAGCTAGCTAACGGTACTGTAAGTGTAAACTATACAATACCGGAGTCTATGAAGGCTGGTGACTACACCATTACTGCTATTTACATGCCGACTAGTGGAGACAGAGTGGATAGTAATGCTGTTTTGGCTGTAATTTAAGCTTAAAGTATGCATTCACCTTAACCTCCCATTTTTTTTAATTTTTAAAAAGATTAAGTACCTGAATTCACTAGGTGGTAATCTGATGAATATGTGTCAAGAAGTTATTAGTTTATATTAACTATCTATCAGGTATCTCCAAAAATATATTTATTCCATTATATTTAATTCACATATAAATGAATCATTTGATAATACATTTAAGCATATGTGATGTAAAAAAAAAAATAAAGACTTGTAATCTGAAAAGTGATTTAAACGATATTGCAATAGAGTTCATCAGAGGAGATCAATCACCAAAACATTATTTTATACTAAAAACTCAAAGTAACTAGTATTTTGAGGGTGTGCGACAACTCTCCCAAAATGAGTAATTTTTTATTACTTTAAATCTCTTTATTTTTAATTTATTTTATTATCTATTTTTGTTTTTTGATAACTTTTTTATTTTGATTTATATTTGAATTATAGTTTTTGTTTTATAGGTATATTTAAATATAACCTTTTATAAATATATTATATAGAATAAGATTATTAATGGTTTTGTTATTTATGGTTTTACGTGAAGATACTATTGGTCAAACATTTTTGTTACCTACAGATATTAGGACTTTGATTCCTGAGGATCATGTTTGTTTTTTTATAGAGAAACTTGTGAATTGTGTTGATTTTAGTGAAATTGATTTTCAATATGTTGATACTCCTGGTCAAAAGGCTTATCCTGCCGCTATGCTGGTACGAATAATACTTTTGGGCACCATATATTCTATTCATAGTAGTCGTAAGTTGGAACGTATTGTTCGTGAAAATATTGTATTTATGTATTTAGCTGGATTTCAAACTCCTGTTTTTTAGTACTATTGCAGCTTTTAAACGTGAACACAATGATTTGATAGAAAAAGTTTTCCTGGAAACAATTAATTATGGACATAATCGTAATCTGATTGATTTTGACAGCATTAGTATTGATGGGAGTAAAACCAGGGCATATGCTAATAAATACAATAATTTAAGCAATGAAGATGTTTTAAAACTTTTATACATCATTCGCAAAGGAATCATAACTGATGAAGAAGAGAACAAAGCGTTAGAAAATCGACAAAATAAAACCATTAAAAACGATAATGATAATAAAGAACGGATTAAAGAAGCTTTAAAAGAATCTAAAAATATCAAAGTAAAATCTAATGAAAAACCACGAAGCATAAAGAAAATAGAACATCCTGAATCTGATGAGGAAATTGAAGAAGATCAGGAAACGTTGGATACTTATCGTAAAAAGCCAATGAAAAGCACCATGAAACATGATGAAAGCAAATTTGACGAAGAAATGTATGAATTAATTGATGAAAATGATTTAAACTTCTGTGGAAAACAAATACTAAAACAAGCAATAGAACACCCCGAAACAGCCTATAAACAAATACAAAAATTAGAAAGATGCAAAGAAGAACTAGAAAAAAGTGGTAAAAACACAGTAAATTACACAGACCCTGAAGCACGCAAAAGTCCTAACAAGTAAAATAATGCAATCAGGATATAACGAACAAATAACAGTAGACAACAAAAACGGACTAATAATAGCAGTAGATGTAACACAAGATGCAAATGATCAAAAACAATTAATACCCATGATAGAAAAAACACAAGAAACTTTACAAAACGCATTAAACATATCACAAGAGGAATCAGAACAAATAATACAAAACACGGATATACTCGCAGATAATGGCTATTCTACTAATCAAACAATACATAACATATACGATGAAGGAAAATATTCAATTTTAATCCCCAACAAACAACAAGCAACTCAACAAAAAGATTGCCTAAAAAGAAAAAGCCAAAAACAAAACAACAATAAAGATGGATTTTCAAAACACAACATGATAAAAGATGAAGAAAACTACTGCTACATCTGCCCAGAAAACAAAGTATTACCAGTACAACAAGTCTATCCTGGAAAATACAACGACAGAATAATATACTACACACATGAATGCAGCAAATGCCCTTCAAAAAACATATGCTTAACCAATAAAATGACAGGAAAAGTACTCACAGACTACACCAGCCAAGCCAAAGAATTACTGGCCTATAAGTTTGAAACACCACATGGACAAAAACAATACAAAAAACGAATGCCAATGGTAGAACCACGATTCGCATACAACAAATACGCCCTGAAATACAGACAATATCACATATTAGGGCTGGAAAATGCAAAAATGCAACAAACACTCATGGCAACAGCACAAAACATAGTGAAAATACATAATCTAGAACTTAAAGAACAATCAAAAAATAAAATATTAATAGATCTAACTTAAAAAAATAGAATAAATATTAAAATAATAAAATAAACATCAAAGAACAAGTATACTATATACTCATAATTGTTGAACACTCTCAAAAACGCTTTACTTTTTTTGTTAAATCTACATTTACATTATTGTTCTATTTTTTCAAAGTACTCATCTCTGGCATCGACCATTGCCTTAATATTGTTTAAAGGTGTCTCATAAGCAATATTGCATCCTGGTCCTAAAACATCCACCATTTTATCAAGACATTTTGCTGATTCTTCCTTGATTTGTTCCTCATTTTTCATAAGCAAAGTTTCGCCGATGGCCAAATTTCCACAAATGGCTGTTTTACTACCTATTTTCTCTTTAATTTCCCTTGTATAGCTAATATCTACCTCCTGGGATATGCTTAGGCCTTCATATCCACATGAAAGCATATTTTCTATGTTGGGATTTGTATCACCACAAATATGCAATACTCCTGGAACATCCATGGAGTCTGATAACTCGACAAGATATGGCTGAATCAAATCAACAAACAGATTGGGTTTTACAATGTTTGTTGTTGAACTGGGATCGTTGACGACTATGCAGTCAACGCCGATATCCTGATAAAATTTCACTTCCTCTACCAGTTTACTGTTAATTTCTTCAAGTGCATCCTCAATATCAAAGTAATCTGAGTTCAGCATTTTGATTATTTTGCCCAAATCCACCAAATCGGTCAGTAATGTAAAAGCACTTGTAATTTCTCCTATAATCGGTACATCTTTATCATCATATCTTTCATGAATAATCTCCACGGCTTTTTCTATAACTGGAAACTGGCCCAGATTAATGAAATCATCCGGAAGTTCAACGTCTTCAGGCATGTCAAAGGGGGATTTGCTTATTACAGGGGCAAGAGATCCTTCCTGTCTTTTGAAAAAGTGGCCCACGGATTCTGATTCAAACCATAAATCAAGGGGTACTGTTATTCCTTCAAGTTGAGTATACTCATAGACCAAACCGGCCACTTCGGCCATTTTTTCCGCATCATGGCAAGCCTCATTAAAATTTGTATTGGCCTTGGAAAGTAGTTCTGTTGTCAGTACTGATGGAAAGGCCGTAACGGGTGTTTTTTCACAATCCTTTCCATTTAAAGCATTTATCAAATTATCTTTCATATTCATGGGAACACCTTGGTAATTTTGTTGTCTTAAAAATCTTTATTTATACTTTTATCGGTATTGTTAAATATTTTTTTTGACTTTGACAATTTGGCAACAATTATGAAATAAATTTCCATCATAATTCTTGAAGTAATGTGTCATTAAATCATTGAATGTCTTACAATCTTAGTATATGCTCACACTAAAAATGAGATATATTGAACCGCCTTGTTTTAAAATAATTATTTGAATCTGCAATGTATATGTCAGTTATAAAATCATGATTTGATAATGATATTGTTTTGGAGAAATAATAATGACAGTTACGCATTTTCATTATGTGCAATCGGCGTGTCAATAAACCCTTTCATAAAATTCACTTAAGAACATTATGCTGAAGTTATTATTTAATCATTTACTGTAATCTATTAAACTTAACGAATATCATTTTCAAGATGTATTTAAAATAGGTACTTTAGACATAACTAAAAAACAAAACATTTATATAGTTATGCTATTATACTATTTCTATCTACTATAGAGTTAGGAGTGATTTTATGTATGAAGTTGTTTTAGAAAGAGAAGATTGTGTAATGTGTGGAAATTGTGTCGATTTAGACGAAACACTATTTACATTTGATGATGATGACAGGGCAACAATCGTGGGTTCAAATAGGGACGGAGATGTTGACGAATTGGAAATCGATGATATTGAAGTCTATACAGAAGCTGCCGAAAACTGTTCTGGTGAATGTATAGAAGTTTATGATGAGGAAGGAAATCCAGTATAAATATATCCATCTTCCACCTTCATCACTTTTGAGTATCCCCTATTTTTTTAGTATAAAGTTTAATTATTATTCTTACAATCTATTTTCAAACTAATTATTTGCCAAGAATATCTTGCACCTGCTTATTTTTTTTCCCAAAACTTAATAATAATTTCATACAAAATATCTAATATCTATAAATTATAAGATATTATAATTTTTTCAGGAAGGGAATTTAATGAAATTATTGATTTTTGTCACAGGAAGAGGTATTGGTGGAGATGCATTGATTGCATATAACGTAAAAAAATACTTGAAACAGAATGGTATTGATTCTGAAATAGTATTGGATCCAAAATCTCCAGGTTACTACTTTAAAAAACGAAATATTCCATGGTTAACCTCACCAATACCAAATGCCGGAGGCCATGCAGCTTCCAAAATCAAATTATTAAAAGCAGCAATAAAATCACTCATGGCATCAATAAGGGGTTCATTATTAATACGAAAAGAAAAGGCTGATGGGGTAGTTGGAGTTGTTGGTGGAGGTGCAATCATCGGTGCTCTTTCTGCTAAACTGGCTCGAGTTCCAGCAGTGACAATGGTCAGTACACCAACGGATACCTCAATATCCATGAAACTTAATCCGACATTAATGCTTCCGGAATCACCGGAATACTCTAATCCCAAAGATTCTTCCTCAAAGTATGAAGTTAAAAAAATATATTCTCCAATTAACTTGGACATAATGGGGGGCAATAAAGAGAACATAATTGATAAATTACCCTCAGCATTTGATGTTTCAAAGGATTCAATACTCTTTGCGTCAGGTTCAACATTATTTGACGATATGGCAAAGGCCGCACGTAAATTTGCAGAAGAAACTGATGATTATAACATATTCGTAATAGGCGATCCATTAAAAGAGGAGTTGAATGATATCATAGATTATCCAAATATAATTAACCTTGGGTATATCAATTATATCGCCGATTTATATGACCTGATTGATTTGGCGGTTATCACTGATGATGGATTAACATTGCATGAGACCATGGCCTGTCAAATACCGGTGGTTGTGGTGTTGGGCGTAAAGTATGGACGTTATCATAACCTGGCAAGTGTATTTGAAGGAGCCGTACTGGAAAGTAATGTTGACAACATAACTGATGTTGTTCTTAAAGCATTGGATAATAAGCAATCAATGAAAGAGGCAGCCGGAAAATATTCGGATGATTTGTTGAATGCCCCAAATGAAATGTGTGATTTCATAAAAAAACATATGAAAAAATAGTTAAAAGAGTTTTTAAAAACTCATTATTCTTTTTTTAATTTTTAATTCTCAAACAGTCTTTTTTAATAGGAATAGTTATTGCCGTCTTTTTAAATATTTTGTCAAAGGTCGAATACTACATGTACCTTTTATAGTACTGGGCTAACTTGAAGATTCCATCGGTTGTTGGATGTATTTCAAGGAAATTGCTGAAGTCATCATCATTTTTGTCCTTCATAATCTTAATCATATATGGCAGGGCAATGTTTGATGATGGGGTAATGGCAAGTACGTTATTTATTTTACCACTTTGAATGTCAATGTTTTCTTTGGTTATTCCCGTTTTTCCCGTTAACATATTCCAAAATGAACTTGGACCGGCAGCAGCGGGAAGCGTCAATTCTTTTCCATTATTATTGACTTTATCTCCCTTAATGTAACTAACATCGTAGTTTAATGTTATTGTAAGTGGTATTAATGAATAATCCGCTTCCACATCATTTCCCATTATATTGTTGATGGCTACCATTCCCTCCATTCGTGATACTGGTGTGGACAATAAACCGCCAATCACATCACCTGCTGCATATATGTCCGGGTTGGATGTTTGCATGTGGCTGTCTACTATGATATGTCCATCATCATCAACATCCACAATGTCCTTTACAATATCCGAGTTCGGTGTTACCCCCGCAGCCAAAAGAACTGTACCTTCAATTTCTCCATAATTTGTAATAACTGACCTATCTGTAATCTCTTTTATTTCTACGTTTTCATGAACTATTGTATTTTTAAGCAAGTTAGCTACAATATACTCTTCAGCTTCACTATCACTTAGCATTTTAAGGAAGCTACTTCTGCATAAAATGTCGACTTGACTGCCGAAGCTTGAGAATATATTTGCATATTCCGCTGCAGTTGAACCTCCACCGATAATAACTAATTTTTCAGGTATCTCTTTAAACTTCAAAGTATCCTTATAGGTATACGCATTTTCAACACCAGGAATGTCGGGAATAAGTGGTGATGAGCCGGTACAAACCAATAACTTGTCATAGTGGTATTCATCCTCATCATCAACTATCACAACCTTCCTATCAGCATCAACACATGCTTCACCCCTTACATACTCTACACCAGTACCTTTTGTTTCAGCGGTTATAACATGCCTAATCTTTTTTTGGGTTTCCTTTATCTTACTTGCTATATTGCCATAGTTTACATTCACTTCAGATTCAACAAGACCCAACTCGTTGAAATTATCCGATTCAACAACGTGCTTTGCCACATCAGACAATGCACATACAACCATACATGCTTGATTTAAACATTTGCCACCAATATGACGTTTTTCAATTAAAGTTACATTGTTTGATTTTTCAGCCGCGTCCATGGCAGCAAATCTGCCTGCAGGACCAGCACCAATAATCACTATATTCTCCATATATATCATCGCTCGTCTTATTGATAATAATTATGTTTAACATAGTTATTAAAAAGTATTATATTTTTTAGAAAAAAAGGGGAGAGTTTATGGAAAGTTTATTATACTAAGCATTACTATATCTGATAATTTTTTCCAATTGTTTTTTAGCAATGGACTTTTCAATAACCTCTCTTGACAATTCAACACCTTCTTTTAATGAAGAAACCTTGTTGGCCACATACAGTATGGCTGCAGAATTCATAAGACATAAGTCCATACGTGCCTTATCGGTTTTTGTTGTTGTAACATTATTCAATATGTTATTTATGACATCCAGATGTCCTTTGCTGGTGGATGGTGCCTTGATGTCTTCTCTGTTTGAATATTCAAGGCCAAAATCCTCGGGTGTGATGTAGTTTACATCAATTCTGCCATGATTTATGAATGCAACTTTGGTCTTTCCAATGTTTGATATCTCATCCATTGCAGGATTTCCATGTTCATCAAATCCATGAACAATCATACCCCTTTTTACTCCAAGATTAATTGATACCTGTGCAATGTCCTCTACCAGATTTGGATCATATAGTCCTGTTAATCTGGCAGTAACCTGTGTCGGACATGTAATGGGACCTATGAGATTGAATATGGTTCTTGTTTTCAATTCCTTTCTTATGGCCATAACATTTTTAGTGGCTTCATGATACATCGGTGCAAATATAAATGCAAAGTTACAGCCTTGCAATGAATTAACAACTTTCTCAGGTGATAATTCAATATTAACACCCAAATCTTCAAGAGCATCCGCTCCACCATAACTGCTGCTGACACTTCTGTTTCCATGCTTTGATATTTTAGCACCGGCTGCACTGGCAACAATCGAGGATACCGTACTGACATTGAATGTTTTTAGGGTATCTCCACCGGTACCACAGCTTTCAACCAGGTATTCATCAGGACAGTAGTCAATATTGATGGCATGGTCTCTCATGCTCTGGGTTAGACCGGTAATCTCATCAACATTTTCCTTTTTCATTCTCAATGCTATCAGAAAACTTGATATGACACTATCAGGGTAGTCCCCACTAATCAAGTCATTCATACATTCATAGGACTCATCATATGTTAAATCTCTCCTATTTTCTATTATATCATCTAAAACATCATAAATCATTCTAATCTCCTCGTAGCATTCTTCATACTTGTCGTATACTTTGTTATTTTCTCATATATTTTCTCGTTATCATTTAAATTTTCTTTAATAATATTAATTATTGCACTTCCAACTATCGCCCCATCGGAGCCTGCATCCAATACCTCTTTCACGTGTTTTTCCTCTGATATACCAAAACCTACACATATGTGAAGGTCGGTATTCCTTTTAATTCTTTTAATTAATTCTTTCGTGTTATGTTCAACTTCCTTTCTCACACCTGTTGTACCCATAACAGATGCAACATATATAAAGCCACCAACAATTTCACTAATCTTTTTTAACCGTTCATTACTTGTTGTCTGTGAAACTATGAAAATCTCCTCGATGTTGTACTTATTCGATGCATCAATAACATCCTGTGCTTCCTCAGGTGGCAAATCAGCTATTAAAACAGCATTGATGTCCAATTTACTTAAACGTTCATAAAATGCATCTATTCCATGTTTATAAACAATATTATAATACAACAGTAATCCTATTGGAATTGACGTATATTCTCTTACTTCTTCAAGAAAAGAAAAACATTTTTCAATGGTCATGCCACTATCGAATGCCCTGATATCAGCTTCCTGAACACTGGCACCATCTGCTACCGGATCAGAGAATGGAAAACCTATTTCCAAAGCATCAACACCGCTATCTACTAATCTCTTAACAATATTCAATGAAGTTTTATAATCAGGGTCCCCGGCAACGACAAATGGGATGAACGCTCCTTCATTATTTTTTTCCAGTCTTTCAAACATTTCTCTGTAACTTACTTTACTCATAATTCCACTCCCAATTCCTTTGCAACGATAAACATATCCTTATCTCCCCTACCAGATAGGTTTACTATAATTGTCTTGTTCTTATTTTCCTCTTTTTTGGCATATTTAACTGCATACGCTATGGCATGTGAACTTTCAAGAGCCGGTATGATTCCCTCTGTCCTACATAATAATTCAAAGGCTTCCAATGCTTCATCATTTGTAATCGGAACATATCTTGCACGTTCAATGCTATGTAGATATGCATGTTCCGGACCTACACCAGGATAATCCAAACCTGCAGATACACTGCTGGTATTTCTAATCTGACCTTCATCATTTTGCAGAATGATTGATAACGAACCATGTAATATTCCATCAGTACCCTTTGTTATTGTAGCACCATGATTTAACCCATCTATTCCTTCTCCACCAGCTTCAACGCCAATCAGTTCAACCGATTCATCATCCACAAATCCGCTAAATATTCCCATGGCATTACTTCCACCACCAACACAGGCAATAACCGTATCGGGTAGTTTGCCCTCTTTTTCGATAATTTGTTTTCTTGCCTCTTTTCCAATCACACTTTGGAAGTATTTAACCATGCTGGGATATGGATGTGGACCCATTGTAGTGCCTATCAGATAATGGGTAGTATCCAGATTTGAAATCCAATATCTGAAGGCTTCATTGATGGAATCTTTAAGTGTTTTACTTCCGATATCTACCGGATTGACTTCTGCTCCGGACAATTCCATTCTGAACACATTTAGTTTCTGTCTTTCAACATCCTTTGAACCCATAAATACCTTAACGTCCAAGCCAAGTTTTGCACCAATAACTGCAGTTGCTATTCCATGCTGTCCCGCACCCGTTTCAGCTATCAGTTGAGTCTTTCCCATGTACTTAGCCAGTAAACCTTGGCCGATTGTATTGTTTATCTTATGTGCTCCTGTATGAAGCATATCCTCACGTTTTAGATAGATCTTACATCCCAGTTTCTTGGATAAATTTTCAGCATAATACAATCCCGTAGGTCTACCTGCAAATTCACATAAATACTCATCTAACTCTTTTGTAAATTCTTTGTTATCCTTAAACTTATAAAATGCTTCTTCAAGCTCCTCTATTGCAGGTATCAATAATTCAGGTACATATACTCCGCCATATTTACCAAACTTTCCATCATATTTCATGTTATTCCTCCATATATTTTTTGTACTCTTCAATGCTTTTAATTTCTTTTATCATCTTTCTAATCAATTATTGAATAATTTTAAAATCTTTTTTATCTCAGTTATGTTTTTACATCCTGGTTCAAATTCTACTCCACTATTCAAGTCAATCCTGTCGAAGTATTTTAATTCGTCATAAATACTTTCCAGGTACTCATAATTTAATCCACCAGCCAAAGATACCTCTGTATGATTATTTGCCTTTTTTATGATTTTAGATGCTTTAATTGCAGTATCTATTGGTATTTGTGTATTTGTACCACCGGTAAGACCATCCTTAACATAATCAAGTAGGATATTGTCGCATTTGGTTGAAAAGTCCATCAATTCCCTTTTCTTGGATTTGTCAATTTTATCTTTAAGGCCAATTGCCCGTGTAATGTTTATATTTTCAAAGTTATGATATTGATTAATCCACTTGATGTATCGGATGTCAAAACTGCTGAGGCTGTGTAGCTGAATGTTATATATTTTCAGCCTGTTGCTTTTTAAAATTACATCATATGCATTGTCCGGTTCAATTACCAAGGTGGATGAACGTTTATAGTTTAATTCTTGTTCAAGTTGATTGATTCTGTTCATTGAAACGTTTCTCTTTGATCGTTCTATATTGATAAAACCTACCTTGTCATAATCTAATTTTTCAATCTTTTTGAGGTCATTCCTGTTTGTTATACCGCAAATTTTTACCTTCATATCCATAAAAACCATTCTCCTCTTATTAATTCTTCTTTGTCTTTTGATTAATTTTCTAATGCCCGGTGTAAATTGTGTATATATGATGAAATAATTTCTTTGTCATTACTTTCTAAAACACTACTTCCTATCAGTATTCCATCGGCACCATAATCTTTCAACTGTTTTGCATCATCTGTGTTATTTACTCCACTTTCTGAAATCATATAATTTGGAACGTATTCTTTTAATTTTTTTGTCGTTTCTAGGTTAATACTAAAATTTTTTAGGTTTCTGTTATTCACACCAATAATCGGTGGGTCATATTCTTCAATGTTCAATATGTCCCTGATGCTATGACATTCGACAATGGCGTCCATTCCCAATTCATGGCATATGTTAAGATACCCTTCGATATCCGGACATATTCCTTCAATTAATAATACGCAACTTGCATCATTGACGGCAGCTTCATATATCATGTATTCATCAATAATGAAGTCCTTACGTAATAATGCTTTGGAAGTATATTTCTTAGCATCTTTCAAATTCTTCAGATTACTGTTGAAGTATAAATTCTCGGTAAGTATGCTTATTGCATCAACAGGGGTTTTTTCATATATTCCTATTATATCTCCAAGACTCAAATTACTGATAGGGCCTCTTGATGGGCTGGCCACTTTATATTCACAGATTAAGTTACATCTGTTTTTATTTAACATATCTTGAAAGTCATACTTTGATGAAATTGTTGATCGGTAATCGAAGGCATTGTTTTTCAGAATCTCTGTTGGAATTTTCTTCTTAGACTCTTCAACAATCTTTTTATTGTTGGCTATGATTTCTTCGACTTTATTCATTTAAACACCTCATAGTTCTAAGAAGTTTTCAATAATTTTATGGCCATAATCGCTTCCAATAGATTCCGGATGGAATTGCACTCCATATGCAGGATATTTTTTGTGTTCTATGGACATGATTATCTTGTCATCGGTGTAGGACGTGACTTTTATGTCATCGGGTATCATACTTTCATCACATATTAATGAGTGATATCTAATTATTTCAAATCTTTCAGGAACATCCTTAAATAATGGTGAATCCACATGATATATTTCATCTTTTTTTCCATGTACTGGAATACTTTTTTTAATCAATCCGCCATATGTATGATATATTCCTTGATTTCCTAGACAAACCCCCAATATTGGTGTATGTTTAAACTCTTTTATCACATCACTACAAATACCGAAGTCTTTCCTGTTTGTTGGACATCCTGGACCCGGTGATATTATGATATGGTCTGGATTAATAATTTTAATCTCATCAATGGTGATTTTATCATTTCGTTTAACGATGACATCCTCATCATACTCTTTGAGAATTTGGTATAGGTTATATGTGAATGAGTCATAGTTATCCAATAGCAATATCATTCTTAACACTCCTCAGCAGATTTCTTAAGGGTATCTATCAGTGCCTGTCTTTTATTTCTACATTCCTGATATTCCATTTTAGGATTGGAATCATATACTATTCCTGCACCGGCCTGCAATTCTGCTTTGTTGTCATAAGTCGTCAATGTTCTGATTGTGATTGCAAAGTCAGCGTCACCGTTTAATGAAAAGTAACCTACCGCTCCACCATAAGGACCTCGTGCAGTTTTTTCCAAATCATTTATGATTTCCATGGCCCGTATTTTTGGTGCTCCGCTAAGGGTTCCCGCTGGAAACAGGCTACTTAATGCATCTATTGCATCATATTTCTCGTTTAATTCTGCACATACATGGCTTACTATATGCTGTACGTGTGAAAATTTCTTTATCTGATTAAACTGGTCTACATTAACACTTTTTGTTTTACTTATTCGCCCTATATCATTTCGTGCAAGGTCAACCAGCATTAAATGTTCAGCCAGTTCCTTTTGGTCATTGAGCAAATCCTCTTCTAATTGTTTATCTTCAATGGGATTATTTCCCCGTATCCTTGTACCTGCAATGGGATAAGTTTCCACTTTGTTGTTTTCAAGTCTCATTAACATTTCTGGACTGGAACCGATAATTTCTCTATTGTTAAATTTAATGTGATACATGTATGGTGATGGATTGATCTTTCTTAAATTTTCATAAAAGATTGTTTTGTTTCCCTCCAGAATTAAGTTCTGTGGATTTGAAATGACTGCCTGGAAGATGTCTCCATTTATGATATGCTCCTTTGCCTTTTTTACGGCTTTTATATATTCTTCTTCTTGGAAATCTTCTTCGATGAGTTTGTATTTAAGTGTTTTCTCTTGTGGTTTTTTATTGTTTACATCTCTTATTTGTTCTAGACGATTTTCGTTTACGCTCAGGTATTCGCATGTATTGTGGATATGGTCATATATGATGCAATCGAGATATAATCCGAATTCAAAGTCAGGATAAAGACTATCGTATGTTGGTATGTCTTCGAAGTATTTGATTGATTCATAGGAGATGTATCCTATCAATCCTCCACAAAATCCTTTTCTATTGAAATCGTTATCGGTTAATTTTTTCAAATCCATGAATGGATTTGAGGAGGTGTATTCGAGTGTATTGTCATTTAATTTTATCGTTACCTTGTTGTTGTGTGCATTTATTGTTGCTATCGGATCAAATCCGATAATTGAAAATCTTGAGAGTTTATTGTCTTTTTCAAGTGATTCAAACAAAAACACATTGTCGTATTCATCATATAATATTTTAAATAATTCTATAGCTTCTTTAATTTCTATTTTTTTGGTTTTTAGTTCTTTAATTGAATTTTTTATATAGCCAAAAACATTCACTTTTGTTCATTTTTATCAACCTTTTCAAGTTCTATATTAATATTACATTAATGTACTATTTAAATGTTTGTTGTACAAATTTATACATTAACTATAGTTTTATTAACTTTGTTGGATAATATAATACTGAGGATAAGTAATATGTGGAAAAAAACTATAGAAAAATTTGAAAAATACCCATCACAGCAAAAGGTCGTTCTTAAATTATTGCAATTGGGACTAAAGGTGACTGAAAATAAGAAAATATGCTGTGGAGATGTAGAAATAAACATGTCATCCCTTGCCAAATCAATAAATACTGACAGAAGGGTAATAGTTTCTACAATAGAAAACATATTAAATGATGATGATTTAAAAAATATATTTGCTAACATAACACCTGCCGGACCCGTTTTGTCAAAAATATCCCAGCCACTGGGATTGGGTGTAATAGAACTGGAGGGATTGGCTGAAAAATATGGTATACTTAGTGAGGTATCAAAAATATTGGCCGATGAAAGAATATCCATACTCCAGGTGTATGCTTCAGACCCCTATCTGACACTGACGCCCCACATGACGCTAGTGACAGATAAACTGATTGCGGGAGATACAATACAGCTGCTATTAAAAATAGATGGTATAACCAAGGTATCAATATATTAAATATTATTAAATAAGATAATTCCGGTCCAAAGTTGTCCTGGTGTTGATTGTGAAAGTTATTGAATAATAAATAATGTTTCAGTTGTCCAAAAAAAGTAAATGGAGTTAATAAACTCCTTTTTGTTGTTTTTTAAGCAAGTAACTTATTTGCATAGCAGGAATTGCAATTTGTTTTAATAATTTCAATAATTCTTCCTTATCTTCAAGATCTTCACTAATTTCATCTTCCCATGCAAGTTCCTTTTCTTTTATTTCCTTAATTAATTCCTGACCTTTGTCTGTAATTACAAAATCATATGGTAAACCATTATCCGGTTCTTCAATAACTTCAATAATGCCCTTCTTCTCTAGTTTTTTGTATCTTTTTAAGAATAATTTCTGGTGTAATTCATATAATTTTGGTATTTGATCAGGATTTTCCATTAATTGTTGGTACTGTTTGATTCTGACATTTTTGTGGTGTTTCTTATCGTGTTTTACTACCTGTTTGAACAGTTTAATCTCACTTTCATGTAGGTGTATACTTAAGTTTGCTTTAAGATATGCCATTTTTGATGTTTCAAGTAAGGATATCAGTGTATTCACATCTTTTAAATTATTAATAATATCATTGTGCGGATGTTTTATTTTATTCATCATATCACCTATTTTTTATAAAATTTTAATAATATTATATTTTAATTTAATTTATTTATATGTTTAATGGTATCATGAAAGTCCCATTTTTTCCATCATTACCCAAATTTCATACTACCCTCATATTTTAAATAATAATAATTACAAACTATTAATAACTAGAGAAATATATATTTTAAAAAAAATAATTTAATCATTCATATTAATTTGGGGAGGAATAATATATGTGTATTGCAGCACCTGCAAAAATTTTAGAAATCAATAACAATATCGCCACATGTGATTTTGGAGGAGTAAAACAGGAAGCTAAACTGGATTTGGTGGAGGCAACTATTGGAAATTATGTTTTGATTCATTCTGGGTATGCTATAGAAGTATTATCAGAAGAAGCAGCAAAAGAAACATTAAATACTTGGAATGATCTTTTAGAGGAATTAGAAAACGAATAATTCTTTTTCCAAAAACTTTTTTTTAACCTTTTTCTCAACACCTGCTTATTTTGGAACTTTTCATTATATTAAATTCGACAGTATCCATTATTTGAGCTTTGATTTTTTAATGATTTATAAACATGTCTTTATTTGTTATAATAATTCATATTTCTGTTTTTTTAAATAATTAGTTATAAAAATAGTGAAAACAGATACATGCAAAAATTATATGTGGATATTTTTCTGAGAAATAAATCAATAAAATAAAAACAGATTGTAATATTATAAATATCAAAATAATTAATTAAAATAACTGATTATTAAAAATAGAAATGTAAATGTTAAGAATGGGCACGCTGGGATTCGAACCCAGGACCTCACGGTTATCAGCCGTGCGCGCTAACCAAGCTGAGCCACGCGCCCTACAAAATAAGACGGTCTATTTTACAGACACTATTATTATATTGATACTACTTTATATATATACTTTATGGTGATATTTCCAAAAAGATTAATAATTGAAGATAATTATTATTCTTCTTTATTAACCATTTCATTGATGGTGTCAGCCATCATGTGATCAATAACTGTGATGTTTGCTTTTTCCACGCCTTCTACTTTTTCAGCTTCTAATTTCGCTGCCATGGCTATGTTAGCTATACTCATACATCCAGGATTGGTTGGACTAATTGTAATATCCGCTTCTTTACTTTCTTCATCATATTGTATTTCTCTGATTAGTCCCATAGCTACAATACTAACGCCCATGTGTGGGTCTGCAATCATTGCTAATTTATCTTGAATTTGACTTTTTATTTCTTCTGAACTCATATATAAATCTCCTTTTTATTTATCTTTAATCTTAGTTAATAATATACTTTGTTATTTAAAACATTCTTTTTAATTTATTATTGTTTTACTTAATTTGATGTCTGATTTTAACACCAATTCCCTTGTCTGCATTGACCAGTTCTTCACCGTTCATCATGGATTTACCTACTCCGATAACTGTATCATCTTTTATGATGACAACTTCATCATTAGGAATGATTTCTTTATCTGCATCAACAATACCCGGTGCAAATAATGTGTTGCTTTGCAAGTCAAAATTTATAAATACCCTGTTGATTTCATTTTCTTTTAAAATCTCACCGGCTTTAAGATTCAATGTATATAATCCAGTTTCAAAGTGTAATGTGGCAATTTGCTCCTTTTCAATCATTATTCTAGTATTAAAACGACCACTTGTTCGTGTATTGTCCGGTATGAGTGCATCCATTTTCTTGCTGTTAAATTGATATCTGGCAATTGATCTTAAATCATGAAGTTTATGTTTATTGTTTGGCACTTTATCCGCCTTTTTAACTTCATCCTTTAAGTTGGCCAATGATTCTGATGAACGGGTATTATCATCCAAACAGGTGTAAACCACGTTATCCAAATATTCTTCGCACGCCTTCTTATATCCACCGGCTACATGTGCTATTACCTTGTAATCTTTAGCATACTCTTTGATTGCTTTTCCCGCCATTTGGATTTCCTCATCAGACCAGTCACCAGTAGTTGAAGCATCATATGACTGAATCGGATAAGTTTTCTCCATTTCTCTTGGACAAATCCCAAACGGTGAGGTAAGTATAACCTCTTGCAGTCCTTTAGAATACCTTCTAAAGATTGTGTGTGATTGTGATTGGGAATATGGTTTTTTCATGCTGCATGGGAAGACTACAATAGTATCACTGTATGGTTCCAATAGCTTCATCCTATTTTGCCATCTGATAACTTCAGGTCTGTGAAGTGATAATTCAGTTATACATGGAATTTTTGCATGTTTCATAGTACTATCTTTCCATTAAATTATTTATTAAAAAAGAATAATAAATCAGGTAATTAGAATAATTTACCTAATTTTAGAAGAGCTTTAGGTGACACTTTTATTAAAAGTTTAACCATTGTTTTAGGATTAATTTCGTTTATGTCCTGTTTAACAAATTCATGAGCGATGTCATTTAATTCGTCATCATTTAAGGATAATAAATATTCTTTGGCCTTTTTATATTTGTCATATCCCTTACCGATATTTTCATCGGTCAATTTAACATATTCTTTAAGGTTTTTGGCACTATAATCTCCGCTTTCTATTGCATCTGCAGCTACTATACCTGCATATGCACCTGATTCCAATGCACTGTTTATTCCACCACCAGTCAATGGATTAACAAAACCTGCAGCATCTCCAACAACTAATATGTTGTCTCCAACACGTTCTTTGATTAATCCACCAACAGGGTCTCCGCCCATATTTATTTCAACGGCTTGTGCATTTTGGGTTTCAGGACAGTTTTTGATGAATTCATCAAGGTGTTCGATTGCTGTTTTATCGGTATGTGTTTTAAGTACTCCAATACCTACATTTGCTATGTCATCACCTTTAGGGAATATCCATGTATATCCACCGGGTGCTACACTTCCAAAGTATAACTGGATTACATTGTTATTTTCCATTTCCAGTCCGGCCATCTCGTATTGTACACATGATTCCATATTGTCAAATTTGGTATTGCAGTCTAATCCTGCCCATCGGCCAACACGTGATTCTGGACCGTCAGCTGCTATAACGATTTTGGCATGAATCTTAATTTCCTTTCCCATATTTTCGGCAGTTATTACAATACCGTCATCAACGCGTTCCAGACCTGTTGCACGTGTTCTTATCATGATTTTTGCACCTGCACGGGCTGCATCCATGGCCATGTGCTTGTCGAATACTTTTCTTTCAAGTACGAAACCAGATTCTGGTATGTCTATTGTATCTTCATCCATCCATACGCTGGTTTGATCTGGTGATACTAATCTGACACCCGTGGATGTTCTTGCAATCCATCTTGGATCTGGATTGATTCCCAATTCCTCAAGACCGGACTTGGATACTCCTTCAGCACATCTTTTAGGAGAACCTATTTCTGCTTTTTTATCTATTAACAATACCTTAGCACCATGTTTTGCCGCTTCTCTAGCTGCTAGTGAACCACCAGGTCCTGCTCCCACAACGACGATATCTGTTTCAATATCCATATAATCACCTATTCCATTTTAATTGCCGCTACAGGGCATGTTTTTACGCATAAACCACATTTTGTACATTTTTCTTCATCGATGACTATTTTTAATTCCTGTACATCGATAGCATCTGCTATACATACTCCAGCACATGCACCACAGTATAAACAATTATCATTAACAATCATAATATTACTCCTTTTTATCGTTAGCTTCTTGTGCTCTTCTCATGTCAATAGCTTCATCTCTGGTGATGAATATATATCCACAGTTACTGCATTTTAACTCACCATTGGCACCGTAAGCATTAAATTCTCTTTCAAAATCTCTGTGTTGGGTTTTGTCTTTAGAACCACATTCAGGGCAAGGTTTTAATAAATCTTCAATTTTCATATTATTACTCTTCATTTTCTTTATCGTTCAAATTATTCAATATGTCCAGAAGTTTAAACTGTGCCGCCTGTAAGTGTTTACAGTAAAAGCTTCCAGGTTCACGATGGTTTCTATACTGGTAATCAGCACAATCGCAATTCCAAAAACCATAAATCATTGAAACTAAATAATAATCATCTTTTTTATTATTTTTAACCTTAAATATGGCATGTCCAGATTCATAATGTTCAACTATGACATTATCATTTTTGTATAATTCATATCCTTGAAGTATTCTGTCAGCCATTATCATCAATTTTATGGTTTATTAATATTTATTTATATCATTACATTTTATTAATCTTTTTGATATTTACGTTATAGTGTCAGATGTGTGGTGATTTATATAACTTTTAGTAAATTTCATTTCTCTCTTTTTTTTGTTTAAGTTTTAGATTAACTTGTGACAATTATCTTAAAATGTAGATTGTACCTAATATGGTCTTCATTGGGATAAACTTGTTTTTTATAAGGGGGGTACTCGATTTATCAAAGTCAAATAGTGTTTTTTGTTTGTTTTTTTTTTGATAATTTAAGGTTGTTGTTTGCTTTGTTGTCTGGAGTAGGGGTGTATTGATATTATTTTCTGATTTTTAGTTTTCTTTTTTCTTTTGTGTTTTATTGATGGTCTTCCTTCTGTGTTTCCTTAGGATAACTGTTGAATTTTTGTTTTTGTCTTGAAATCTTGTTGTATACATTACATTATACTGTTTGATAATTTTTGGTATAAATAAATTTTTTAATTCAAATGATAATAAGGGAAAATCATCAATCATTAACTGGGGTTACTGAAAATTTTAATCCAGATTGGAATAAAGCATTCTTGACACAAAATCAAACTAATGTATATATTACATATAATTGGCATGTGTTTAAAAAGTAAAACCGTATTGTATGGTATACTTTCTCAAAAAGTAAAAAATATATAACAATATCCTGTTTATGACTTCATTTGGAATGATTTTTAAGGTTATTTTTATGAAACAATGATTTGGTTTGATTTTTACAATCAATCAGGATACAAATTAAATAATAGTTAAAAAAAGAAATATAAATGTGAGATACATTTATATTGTTAAATGCAGGTGTTTTGTGGTTTTTTCCATTCAAATGCTATTTTTAATTGAATATGTCTGCTTCTTCAAGCTTTTCATCAAAGAATTTTGTACGTTTATCCCATCTTTGTTTAAGGGATATGGATAGTGCAATTATCACTATTCCCAATATCAATAGGAATATGAACGATGGAATATAATTTGCCCATATTAATCCTAATTGTGACTCACGTACCATGTTTATTCCATGAGTCATTGGCAGATATGGATAAATGATTCCGAATAGTGTATTCATGATTTCTACTGGATAGATACCACCGGAACCAGATATCTGGAATACCAATAATAAAATTCCAACAGCTTTTCCAACATCTCCAAATACGGATATCAATGAATACATTATTATCATAAATACCATTGCTACAAAGTAACACGAAAATGTAAACACTAACGGATTTCCAACATCCAATCCAAGTATAAATACACCAAGCAGAGTTACTGTTGTTTCCAGTATTGACATGAGATTAAACATGACCAGTTTGCCCAGATACATTTCATGTGGTTTATATGGTGTTCCGATACTGGTACCTGTCTTAAACATTACGCATGTAATAAGTGCTCCTACCCACATTGATAATACGAGGTAAAATGGGGAAACCTGTGAACCATAATTATTTGTCGGGAATTCTTCGTGTCTTTTTAATTTGACTGGTGAGAAGAAATAATCTCCGGCTGCATCCTGATTAATATCCGTTACTGCGGATAGCTCATCTGCTGCAAATCCTATTTCATCCGATGCATTTCTTAATGCGGATGCTGAAGAATAACCTAATAATTCCGCTCCAGATGCTAATTCTATGGATCCATTTGCTAAAACATGTACACCACTTGAAAGTTCGGATGCTCCGCTTGCCAACTGATTTGAACCTTGGGCTAATTGCTGTGAACCATCTGCTAATTGATTTGCACCAGTAGCAACACTACCTGAACCGTCGGCTACTAGATGTGCACCTTCATTTAAATCATTAATATTCTTGTTGGTATCAGTCATTTCCTTATCAATTTTTTCAAGTAACTCTTTGATTTTTGTTGGATCTTCTCCATTTTTTATCGCCTGATTTAATCTTGATATGTCATTTGATACATTGTCGAATTGATTAACTATTGAGTTGGTTCTATGTGTTAGATTGTTTGAGCCAATAGCAAGATTTGCCGAATCACTGGATAGGTTATATGCTCCAGTATATAAGTTTAATGCACTATTTGTAAGATCTGATGAATCATTATATAACTGTTTGATTTGACTGTTAATGTTTGAAGTGTCTTTGTCAAGTTTATCAATATCATCTGCGAGTTTGGATGAATTTGTACCGTTGATTATTGCCTGTTTGATTTTTGAGTAGATGTCATATATTTCATTTGATTTGGTGGCTATTTGTTGTGTTCCATCTGCCACTTTATTTGCACCACTTGCAACTTGGTCTGCACCGTTGGCCAATTTAATCGAACCTATGGATAATTCATTTGCTCCACTGGATAGTGTTTTGGCTCCACTTGCCAGTTGGTCAGAACCACTGGATACTTTGTTTGCACCATTTGTTAATTGATCGGCTCCACTTGCAACTTTGTCTGCTCCTGCAGATAATTGATCTGCACCATCTTCCATTTTATCTGCACCGGTTGCCAATCCTTCCTGAAGTTGACCTAGTTTTCCTAAAGCCGCCACATCAATAAATGATACAATTTCAGCATTAAGCTTATTATAAACTTCTTTAGAAGCAGCATCAGTTAATTTAGCTCCAACAGGACTGGTTTTTTGGTTGACAATATATTCTAATTCAGCTGAATGGGGATTGCCCGTTGTAATGGATACAACCGATTCACTAAAATTCTGTGGAATGATTATGCCCGCGTAATAGGTTCCATTATGAACACCGCGACGCAGCTCATCCGACGATACGAAAACCCATTTAAAATTATCATTCTCCTTTAACGAAGTAACCAGCTTCGCACCCACATCTATAACTTCACCGTTATATTGGGAACCCAAATCCTCATTTGCAATTGCAAATTTTACATTTCCTGTATTTTCATACGGATCCCAACAAGCATATATGTTAATCAATGCATATAAGGACGGCAATAAGATTATTCCAAGTATGATTATTATTACAATGGGATTAGTTAAAGATGCACGAAAATCTTTCTCAATAATATTCATTATTTTAGCTTTAGATTCATTATGCTGCTCCTTCAATTCTACCCTATTCAATCGTTTAGGAGTAGAGGGAGTATCATCTTCTCTTTTTTTGGGAAATAGTTTTTTCATTTACACCACACACCTCCTTTCCATAATATAAAACAATTTTCCAACATAAAAAATATCCATATTGAATTTTAAGCTATATTTAAAAAAAATTATCTTCAATAAACAGATATGCAGTAACGATATTTTGGACATTGTTTATATTTTTAAATAATATTTTTAACCAAAACAACAAATAAATCTATTTTTTTTAGATAATTTATGAACCATACTAGTAATGGGTATTATTTTGGTTATTTCACATGTGATTATGTTAATAATTATTATATATAGATTTATATTGTTTTTTCAAATATATTTTTTGTGATGATTATTCATCAAATTCTAATTCAAGTAATCCATCATATTCTAATTCCAATGTATTTCCGGAATAATCTGTCATTATATGGACAGGATATATTTTCACCCCAGTTTCATATGCCTTTTTGAGTGTTTTGCTAAATGATGGATCAGTATCATAATTTGGAGTAAATATCCGTGCATCATTTTGTAAAATAAGTATTATGATTGCACCGTTTTCATTTTCCTCTTCGATTTTAATCAATTCATTAACATGTCTGCATCCACGTGTGGTTGGGGCATCGGGGAATTTGGCAATCTTATCTACCACTAATGTGCAGCCCTTTACCTCCAGATATAAGTTCTTCTCGTCATCATCACATAAAAGAAAATCCAATCGACTGTTTCCATAGCTATATTCTGCCTGCTTAATGTGAAAATCTCTTAACTCTTTGATTTGCTTGCCTTCAATTAATTCGGCAACCAATCTGTTATGAAAACTGCTGTTTAATAAGACCCAATTGTCCTCATGATAAACCGCTATCATATTATATGCCGTTTTACGATTTGTTTTTTTATAATCATCAACATATTCGACCAATATGTCCCTATTTTCTATCAATAATTCCTTTAATCTTCCCGGATCATGTAAATGGGCTAATTTAATTGAATCATCTTCATCAAAAAATTCAACCGTGAATCTGTTGGGTCTTGATTTATACTTAACTTTTTTAAGATTATTTATTTTCATAATTGTATCTTTCATTTTCCACATAATTAAATAATGTTATTATTCACGATTGACATACCTATAACTATAAGATTGTTGAATTGATTATCATGATTAAGTGTAGTTATTGTGGATGTGAAAATTTGGATGGTGCAGTTTATTGCATGCATTGTTCCAAAAGATTGTCTGAATTAAATGAAGAAAATAATTATGATATGAATCAATTAAGTGATGTCTACTACTCTTATTTGAATAACAGTTACAATACAAACAATTCACATCCATCCAACAATACTCCAACAAATGCCTCCGAAAATAATAATATGGATTATGTTCACGAGAATCAACAGGAAAATTACTTTCTGATAAATGATGAAAAAACATTATTTGTATCTATGCTATTGGCAATGATTGTGCCTGGTTTTGGATTAGTGTATTTAAAACAGGTGCTCTTGGGAGTATTTATTTTTCTAATAACTATAATGCTATGGATTTTAACAGGCATATTCTACTATCTTCTAAAAATTGATTTGATATCCGTGATGTTATCTATATCAATAATAATCTATCTAGCATCCATAGCATATACCTACAAATTAATATCGGTGGAAAATGGTGAAAATAGGATAATATAAGTTAATTCCTATTTGCTAATGATGCTATTACGGGGAATATTATGATTAGATGTTTAAGATGTGCAACAAATTGTGATGATGATTTAAAGTATTGTCCTAACTGTGGAAATAACCTGATGACAAATAACTCGGCCAACAATATTCAATCAAATTATCAAATAAAGAATAAACGACTGGAAATAGCATTATTACTCTCAATATTCCTGCCGGGCATTTCTTATTTCTATTTGGAATTATGGTATAGGGGAATACTATTCTATTTATCATATATCCTGTTTTTTATCGTACTTGGTATAAAATCCGGTTTTTATTATACATATGCTAATACGCTAAATGTAAATCATATTTCAATGTTAATTTTGTTTATATATCTCCTGGTATATGTATTCCAGGTAATAGATGTGATTAAAAGAACCAATATGATAAATAATGCACAAATAAGATTCTAATATGCATTTTTCAAGAGTTATCATTTCTTTTTTCATGCTATTTTTTTACCGAATTATTGAGGGTAATCTGCCGTAGTTCTAATTAACCATAAATTACATACAAAATAAGAAATATTTTAAATAACTTAAAAGACATAACTATAATAAATAGCAATATATTATTTTACATAAACGAAAAATGGAGTAAATGTGATGAAATATGAAATGTATCAAGAAATAATGGAACAGCCATTATCTCTAAAAAATACCATTGAATCAGAGAAGGAACATTTGGAATCCATATCTAATATTTATGCTAATTTCGATAAGATCTTTTTAATTGGATGTGGAAGTTCAATTTCTACGTGTTATTCAATTAAAGATGCAATCAAATCCTTTTCTACAATCAACATCGATGTACAAACAGGTTACGAATTTGTAAATCATCAAATGCTGGAAAAGGACAGTAATGTTGGATTAATTGTCACATCCCAATCTGGTGAAACAGCAGATACATTAGCGGCTTTAAGAAAAGCAAAAGAATATAATATCACCACAGTATCAATAACCAATGATAAAAATAGTTCAATGGCAAAAGAGGCAGATCATTCTGTAATAACATTATGTGGTGAAGAACATGCTATTTTAGGTACAAAAACTTATATAACTCAATTATTCTCATTGTATGTTATATTCTTCTCAATGATAAAATCTCAACGAATAGAATCAATGTTAAACCAGTTATATGAATTACCAGATTTAATCGGAGAATTAATAGAGTCAACTCAAGAGGATGCAAAAGAATTAGCACAGAAAAATAAGGATGTAGACATATTTTACTGTATGGGAAGCGGATTGAATTATGGATTAGCATATAAGTTAGCAATGACAATGTTTATGGAAGGTGCTGAAAAACATGCATGTCCACTTTATTCAGGAGAATTTAGACATGGTTTAATTGAAAGAGTTGAAAAGGGAGTCAGTGTCGTATTCATAAAATCAAATGATGAATCCGATGATATAACACCTAAAGCTATAAAATTCTGTGAAGGAATAGAAGTAAACAACATCATATTCAATCTGGAAGACTATGCTGATGTGGACTCATTATTAACTCCATTTATATTGTTAATTCCATTAGAATGGTTTGTTTATCATTTATCCATATTTAATGGATTGGATCCGGGAAGTACCAGACATATAGGGAAGATAAGATACTAATTTTTTCTATCTGTCTCATTTTTTTCATTTGACCTCCAAATAAAAATTAAATTTTTTCTAAACTTATAGTATACTTTAAATTATATAAAAAATAAAAGTATAATTATAATAAAATAATTTATCAATTAATAATTATCTTGGAGAAGTGATTTTTTGTATTCAGTAAAATCTAATGAAGATTTTGAACAGTTAAGTCCATTTATAATAATCGGTGCAGGTGGAGGAGGAGAGAAGTTCTCCAATTTCCCTGGTGTGGAAACAGCCGGTTTTTTAGACGACTCCACTGACAAACAAGGAAAGGAATTTTGTGGACATATCGTTGGCTCTGATTTAAAGGAATTGGTTGAAACCACTAATTCAAAAAGTGTGGCAATAATGTTGCCTATAGGGGCTGAAGGTGCAGCATTAAAATATGCGGTACAGGCTATTGATTTGGGACAGAATGTATTGACGTCATTTAGATCATTACCAATTGAGGATAATCCATCCCTATTGAAGTTTGCTAATCAAAAAGGTGTTGAAATTAAACAGATAAGCTCTAGATTAGATAACATTAAGAAAATAATGGGTGTAGCTCCAGAAAAATGTACAGAGGTTCTTCCAAAAATAACATATGAACATAAAAAACCTGTAATATTTGTAGGTGGAACATCACAGGAATGTGGTAAACGTACAACAACACGAAGATTGGGTAAACTTGCAAAGGAAAGAGGGTTAAATGCAATAATCATCTCAACCGACGAGATGGGTCTGGAAAAACCTACTGATATTAATTTCCGTGCCGGTAGTTTATCCGTGATGGATGTTCCTGCAGTAATCATGGGAACATTAAAATATATGGAGGAAAATAAGAATCCTGATATAATCTTTGTTGAAGGACAATCTAGTTTAACCGAACGTGGAAATCCTCATCCAAAAGGACTGTCAGCTTCAATACTCTTCGGGGCAATGCCTGATGCAGTAGTATTATGTCATAGACCAAATCATCCATTTAGAGAACCTGTTGGGATAAAAACTGAGTTAAATGCTATAGAAGCGGTAGAACCTACAAAAGTTATAGCATTATCAATCAATAGAAGAAATGCACAAGATGAATCATTAGAGAATATAGAAGAAGAGTTTTCTTTACCGACTGTGGATATACATACTGAGTCAAACGGTGGTATTGAACGTCTCTTAGATATAGTACTTGAATATGTAGGTGAGAATAAATGAAAAATTCTTTAAAAGATTTAACAGTAAATGTTAAAAAGTCAATAGACAGAGAGTATGATGGCGAATTTAATGTAAATCAAAGTTTTGATGAAAATCAGAAAATGTTGAATGATAATGTCATATCATCAATAGAAGATTCCTACTCTGATTATGATGATGACTTTGATGATATAGTTATAGAACCTGACAATGATACCATATTAATCGAACCTGATAGGGGTGTCAATATAGATACCATCCGTTTAATCAAGGTTAAAAGTATTTACACTTTAAACGATGAACTGGAACGGGTTGATAAGACGGGAATTCCAGTAATAATTGATTTAAAATACATTCAAGAGAGACGTTCCTCTGAATTTAAGAAATTGGGCACAATGATTAAGGAATTTAAGGAATCATCAGGAGCTCAAGTGGTACTTCTTGGAAGTACAAAAAATGTGATAGTGGTAGTTCCAAAGGATATTGTCTTATTAAGACATTAAATATGTTAAATCACTTTCTCCCATTATTTTTTTTACTTAAAATTTTCAGTATCATTCATTAAAGGGGGATAAATCCATATCTGATTCTTTAAAAAACTTTTATCCTAATCGATTACTATAAAAAAACTTTTATAAAGATTTTATAAAAAAAATAAGCTATTATAAGTAATGTAATTACTTATATTGATTTCATGTCATAGAATTTCATGAAATTATTATACATAACCTTATCAATATCCCTTTTATCATAACTATTTATTTCCAGTTCATGTTTCAATCTTGCAAGATTCATAGGGTTTGATGGAGCATAGCTCATATCAGTATCAACTATGAATTTATCGAAGCCATACTCATCTAATACCTTGATTGTATCTTCAACACTCATTTTTTGTGGTTGAACCGTTATGGCAGGAGTATAATCCTTATCGACAACTTCATCCACAATTGAAAAGTCTACATGATCCAATTGCACCAGTTTCGGGTCGATATTCTCATCAATCAGCTCCATTGTTTTGGACGTGACTTCAGCTTTATTGGTTCTGGGCGTGTGTACGATTACCCTATAGTTAAGATTGTCAGCCATCTGAAGCTGTTTGATGAAAACTTCCTGTTCCAGCACACTTGCACTATCCAATCCTATCTCCCCGATAGCTATTACGTCATCCCTTGATAGGTACTCTGGTAGCTTATTGAGTACATTTTCATAGTCTGTCGGAATTGCACGTGGATGTATACCCAATGCCATGAAATATTTTATGTTATGTTTTTCAACACGCTTTTTCTCAACATTTAACATTCTATTGAAGTGTTCAAAGCAAACATTGGACTGTCTCATCTCTAGCGGGTCATATGCACAGCTAACAACGGCCTTAACGCCGGCTATGTTAATCTGTTGAAAATCTTCCACAGGTCTTGAATCAGAATGTATGTGGGCATCAATAATCATTGTCATCTACTCTTCGATTTCATCAAATTCTATTTCATTATCTGTGAGCTGTTTAATCAGCATAGGTATGCGTCTGATGGACACCCTTTTTTGTTTGAATGTATCCCTGTTTCTTATGGTTACCTTTTTGTCTTCAATGCTGTCATAATCCACTGTTATGGCATATGGAATACCAATCTCATCAGCTCTAGCATATCTTCTACCTATAGTACCGCTTGTATCGTAGTTTGTAATAATATTATTGTCTCTAAGAGTGTTTTCAATATCGTTGGCTATTGATGTAAGTTCCTCTTTATTAACAAGTGGAAGAACACTCGCTTTAATAGGTGCAACTTTTGCAGGTATTTTAAGGTATGCCCTGCTTTCACCTTCCTCGTTGGTATCTTCAGTATATGAGTGTAATAATGTGGAATATATTATTCTGTCAATACCATATGATGGCTCAATAACGTGTGGTATGATTCTTTCTCCCTTGATTTTTTCATTCACTGTCTCAAAGCTCACAAAGCTGTCATCAATGGTATACTCAGTATCGTCTATAGTGAATGTATAGTTGCCGTTTTCTTCAAATGATTTAAGAATGCTTTCGGCATCGGTATTTTCCAATATTTCCTTAGCTTTGGATGAATCTTTTTTAAATACCGGTCCAAACTTTTTCATATTAAATGATGTTTTAGTAACAGTAACCTCTTTTGGTGTATCATATTCTTTAAATACGCTAAGGTCTTCTTTGCTGTGTTTTATATGTGATTGTAGGTCGAAGTCGGTTCTGTCTGCAATACCTATAATTTCCACCCATCCATATTGGTCGGTTTTTACTTCAGCATCCCAGCAGTCAATGGCATAATGTGCCATTTCATCAGGTAAATGTTGTCTGAATCTTATTGCATCATCCGGAATTCCAAGATCAGTCAAGAAGCTTTTAGCTATGACAATCTGGTAAATCAGTGTTTGGCTGCTTACTATGTTGTTGTCAATGGCATCTTTTACAAGTACTCGGATAGGTTCTTCATTATTTAATTGTTGTTTCTGACCATATAACTTCAATTCATAATTTTTAATGTGCTCATAGTTTCTATGGCTTTTATCTGATGGATCAACAAATATCTCTGCTTCAGCTTGCGTAAATTCCCTTAATCTTATAACTCCCTGTCTTGGAGATAATTCATTCCTGTATGATTTTCCCAGTTGAACTATACCGAATGGAAGTTTGTCCTTGTAGAATCTGCTGATTCTTTTAAAGGCTATAAATATTCCCTGTGCCGTTTCCGGTCTCATGTAGCCTACTTGTTTTCCACTGGCACCGATTTCTGTTTTAAACATTAGGTTATAACTTCTAACATCATCCAGACTTCCGCCACACTCTGTACATACTATGTTGTTGTCCTTGATTATTTGGGTTAATGATTCATCAGGCAGTCCTTCAACATCCCTGTCAATGTTTTCTTCAATGATGTGGTCTGCCCTGTATATCTCTTTACATTCATTACATTGGGTCATCGGATCTGTAAAGTTGTCAACGTGGCCTGAAGCCTTAAGGGTTTCCTTTGGCATTACAGTAGGGGCTTCAATTTCAAAGAATCGTTCCTTGCTTACGTAGTATTCTCTCCATAAATTCATTATGTTGGTTTTTAACAGACCTCCTACCGGTCCATAATCATAAAAACCCGCAACACCCGAGTATATTTCAAAGGAAGGATATAATATTCCTCGTTTTTTCGCTATACTCATCATTTTCTCATTTGTCATTATTTTCCTCCTTTAATATCAAAATCTTGTTTAATCTTACTTACTTGTGGTCCGGTTTGACGCATATACTTACTATCACGGTCTTCATGTCCATATGGTTTAGCTGATGGTGATGTCATGGTTTCAAATACTATCTGACATACTCTTTGACCAGGATATAATGCGACCGGCATCTTACCGATATTGGATATTTCCAGCGTAATTCTACCTTCAAAACCGGGGTCAATGTATCCAGCAGTCACATGCATCGTAATACCAAGTCTGCCCATGGATGATCTGCCCTCTACACGTGCAACAATATCATCAGGTATCTTAACATATTCGTAGGTTGTAGCTAGCGTAAACTCACCCGGATGAATGATGAATGGTTCACCCTCTTCCACGGTCAATGACTCCATATATGATTCAAGGTCTATCTTGTCAAACGGATCAATAAATGGTTTTGTGACAATTTTAAATCCCTTGAATTCATCACCTAACCTTAAATCCACACTTGATGGTTGAATCTGTTTATCGTCTTCTATAGGATCAATTACAATTTTTCCTTCATCTAAATATTTCTTTATATCCACATCACTGAGTATTGCCATATTTATTCCTCATTGTTATTATTGATTCTTTGATTTATACGTTTTAATGTTCCACGTAATGTTTTTGCTTCTCTACCTGTGATAAATGATCTTCCAAGTATATGTTTTGCGATACTTTTTACTATAACCTCTTTATGTTCTGGATAATCTAGCTTTGATATTATGGAATTCATTTGTGTTGTAAGCACTTCTTTATCTTCCATTGTTGTAATGTCAATGCTATCTACAGGATATTCTTTTTTATTCTTGAATATTTCATAAAAAATTATAGAAGCAGCATGTGTAATGTTCATTATGGGATAACTGTCGCTTGTAGGGATACTTACCAAGATGTCACATAGATTAATCTCATCATTTGTAAGTCCGTCACCTTCCCTTCCAAATAATAATGCCACGTTACTGTTCGTGTTGAGAGTTTTTCCCAATTCTTCCGGGGTTATTGGCATTCTTTTAATGTTATGATTGCCGCCGGGACTTCCACTTGTTCCTATAATTGTGGCAATTTTTTTATCTTCAATAAATTCATCTAATGAATCATAAATTAAAGCATTTTCCACAATGTCCTGTGCATGAACTGCTTGGTAATATGAACTTTCATCAAGTTTGCAGGGATTAATCAATACCATTGTATCGAAATCAAAGTTTTTCATGCATCTTGCAAGAAAACCGATATTTCCCGGAGTTTTTGCTTCTACAAATACAGTATAAATTTTCAAATAGAATCACTATATATATTTTTGTAGCATATTTTATTTATTAATTATTGATATGAATTGTTTGATTAAAAAATATTAATATACTACTATTTTAATAATGATAACAATTAAAGATTAAAGTAAAGAATATGGAGGAAAAATATGAATTTCAATGTAAAAAGTTATTCAATCCTGATGATAATAATCGGATTAATAACTATGATATTCCCATTGATTATCCCTACTACTATAAGTGTTATCTTTGGATTATTCTTTATTTTCATAGCTATATTGTCCGTAATATTTGCATATCAGCACTATGAACTCCAGAAAAGTCATGCCATAATAACTTTGATATTTGCAATAATCTTTATAATTATTGGAATATATCTAATTATTAATCCTGGTCTGATTGTGACCATGTTTAGAATAATGCTCTATGCAATGGCTATCATATTAATTGTATCTGGTATATATTCTATAATAGCAGGAATATTCCGGTCATTTACTCTTGGAGGTATTGTAAATATAATATTTGGAGTAATCTCTATTGTAATGGCTTATCTGTTCTCTAATATGGAATATTTAGGAGTCATAGTGGGATTATGGTTCTTAATTTGTGGGATAGTGTCATTATTTGATGATGAGGAATAATGATTTATTCTAATATTAATTTTTTTTGGGGAGGATATGATGTTAATGGTAACAACACCTTCAATTGAAGGAAAAGATGTAAAGCAATACCTTGGTATTGTAACTGGTGAAGGTTTAATCGGTGCAAACGTATATAAGGATATATTTTCAGGAGTACGTGACGTGGTTGGTGGCAGAACATCAACTTATGAAGATCAGCTAAAAAAGGCAAGAGAACTGGCAATGCAGAGTATGATTGAAAAGGCAGAGGATTTAGAGGCTAATGCAATATTGAACGTCAGGGTAAAATATAGTAATCTCGGGGGTACAATGGGAAATACAATTCTTGTAAGTATCACGGGTACTGCCGTAAAATATTAAATTCAATCTTCTTTTTTTGGTCATTTTATATTAAAATTTTTTTTTAAATTTTTGTTAACAGAAAGTTTAATCTAACTGTTCAAAAACTATTTTTTGCATGCCTTCCTTACTATTAGAATAATTAAAAGAATACCACAGTAAATGGGACATGATTTATTTTTTTTGGATAATTATTATATTTAAAACTGCTTATATGAAAGTACTGTATAACTGTCTGATTTTTTATTCTTAATATGGGGTAATTTGGGATTTATCATTGAAAATATTATGAATGGGCACATAGCATCTATAATTAACGGTATTATTAAAAGTTTAATCGAATCGGGACATAACAATAAAAAAAGGATAAAAGTAGGATGTTAAGGGGAATTCAAATATTATAAATTCATTTTTTAATGATTAAATATTCGGTCATTCATATGCTTTGTTAAGTAATTCCATCAGATTAATCACTGATGTCTTGGAGCCTTTCTTCTTAAGGGAATCCCCGATGTTGTATTCACAGAATGGACATATCGTAACAACATAGTCAACGTCCAGTTTGTCAATCATATCTACCTTTTCATCAGCCAAAGCTTCTGCTATCTCAGGTTTTCCTGATTTTACTCCACCACCTGCACCACAGCATTGATCTGGTTTTTCCATCTCAATAAATTCAACGCCCTTAAGTGATTTTAAAATATTTCTAGGTTCTTCGCTAATGTTCTGACTTCTTACCAGGTGACATGGATCATGGTATGTTACCTTGAGATTCAATTCATTCATGTCGTCAGGATTAAGCTTATCCTGTAAAAATTCGCTGATATCCATGACATTCAACTCTACTCCATATTCCGGATAATTGTTTTTAAGTGTTGCTCCACAACCGGCACATACCGTTATGATTGTATCATAATCCTTGAAGATTTCATAGTTCTTCTTGACCAAATCCGGCACGATATCCACTTGGCCTGTTCTTAAAAGCGGTGAACCACAGCATACCTGTCCTTCTGGTATGTCTATGTCTATGCCCAGTTTATCGAAGAGTTTGACCAAATATTCGGCTATCCATGGCAGTTTGTAGTCTATCATACAACCGGTAAATAATGCGACCTTGGCCTTTTTGTCTTCATTATTCTCATGGTACTTTTTAATAAATCCTTCAGGATAATCACTGTTTTCATCAGGTTTAACGGTACGGTTTGTGTTTATAACAGATTCTCTAATTAACTTGTGTGGAGCTAATGGCCCTTCATTTTCATTAAATATTTTTGCTCTCATCAGTTCTATTGCCTTACCGTAGATGTCTATCTCTTTAGGACATGTCTTGGTACATTGACCGCAGGATGTACAGTAATATAACCCTGAATCTATTACTTCCTCATTTCGTGATGTGTCATCTCTTGGATCAAATGAGATATCTGCAAGGTTTCTCATAAAGTATGGTCCGACAAAGGATTCTGTCTTTTTAAGTACTGGACACATTGAAAGACATGAGTAGCAACCTATACAACTTCTTAGCCTGTCGGATTTTTCATAGTCCTCCGGTTTAATCAGTTCAGGCTCACGGCTTGATTCATTGTTTTCATAGCCCAAATAGAGATTTAAGTCACGTACTTCCTCAGAGAAGGGTGCTCTGTCAACAATCAAATCTTTTATTATCTTGAAATCTAATGCTTCTAAGGTATCGTTGTCCTGTATTTCCTCTTTACAGGCTAGCACTGCTTTTTTATTTACCTTTATTGCACATGATCCGCATTGGCCTGCCCTACATGAGTATCTGTAGGCAATATTGGCATCATATTTTTTATTTATTTGATGTAATGCATCAAGCACCTTCATCTTTGGTGTTTTTTCTATTTCATATGATTCCGTGTAATGAAGGTCCTCCACGGGATCATATCTTTTCACATTAACTTTAATCATTAAATATCAATACCCCTTATGAAAAACATTTATATTGTAATCTGTCATTTATAATTATATTGTCGTTTTATAATATAATACTATCTTCTTTATCGGATATATTTTTTTCAATTATTTGCCATTTCAAGTGGTTTTCCACAAAAATATAATTTATAATGCAAGTATCTTACAGAAAATATTCATCGAAGATTTATTTTATATGTAAATTTATTCTGTTTTCAATAATCATATTATTCTTTGAGGTAATATAACTTAAATATTTTATCCTATATAAATATACATATAGAATAATGTTAAAATATTTAAATTTTCAATATAAAGAACAATATTAAAATATTTACTTTTTTCTTTAATAATTGTGTTTAATTATTTATAAGGAGTTATACAATGAAGATAAAAGAATTATTAAGTCCCGAAAAGGGTAACAAGTATTTCATGCTTGGTAATGAAGCAGCAGTACGGGGAGTTCTTGAGTGTGGACTATCCCTTGCAGCTACATATCCCGGTACACCTTCTTCAGAAATAGGGGATATTCTCTATAAAATTGCCAAAAGTGCAAATGTTTATTTTGAATTTTCATCCAATGAAAAAGTTGCAGTGGAAGTGGCAGCTTCAGCTGCAAGTACAGGTCTCAGGACATTTTCATTCATGAAGCATGTGGGTGTAAATGTGGCATCGGATTCATTGATGTCCTCAGCATATATTGGAGTTGAAGGAAGTTTCCTACTACTTATAGCTGATGATCCGTCAACGTTTTCATCACAGAACGAGCAGGATACAAGACACTTTGCAAGACAAGCAAACATACCAATATTTGAGCCGTCAAATCCACAGGAAATCAAGGATTTTATCCATTATGCCTATGACATCTCAGAGGAATATGATTTGCCGGTAATTATAAGAACAACCACCCGTGTATCACACATGCGTGGGGTTGTCGAAACTGATGAATATACAAAAAATACAGTAAATGCCGGTGAATTCAAGAATGAAAGATTACATGTACCTGTGCCTGAAGCAGCACGTGTAATGCATAAAAACCTTGTTGATAAGATTAACGTCTTACGTGAGGTTTCAAATGCATCACCACTTAACAAGTTGGTTGATAACGGTGCCGATGTAGGAATAATTACTTCTGGTGGAGCATATAACTATGTAATTGACGTTGTAAATCAGAACAATCTCAATGTCAACATCCTGAAAATCGGATTTTCACATCCATATCCGGAACAGTTGGTTAAAAAATTCCTGGAAGACAATAAAGAAGTGCTCGTAGTAGAAGAGGTAGACCCTATAAACGAGATTGAAACTTTGGCAATAGCCGGTAAATACAACATAAATACAAAAATACACGGTAAACGTGATGGAACATTATCTGAAATATTTGAATACAATCCAAACATAGTATTTGAAGCTTTACAGAAATTATTGAGCTTTGAAGACAACAGGCCAATGCCAAACAAAAAAACAAGTATTCCATTACCTTCACGGCCTGCAACGCTATGTGCCGGATGTCCACATAGGGCAGCATATTATTCAGCAAGACAGGCAATAAACAGCCTGAATTTGGATGTTGAAAGTATTCATCCATCAGATATCGGCTGTTACACGTTGGGTATAGCACCACCATATAATATGGCTAATTACTTGATGTCAATGGGTGCTAGTGTAGGTACAAGCTGTGGTTTCAGCAAGTCAACAGAAAATCAGCCGATTATCAGTTTCATAGGGGATTCCACATTCTTCCATGCAGGTATACCTCCACTTATCAATGCCATACACAATAAGACAAAGTTTACATTGGTAATACTGGATAATCGTATAACCGCAATGACCGGTGGACAGACAAATCCTGGTATACCTGTCGATGGTATGGGCTTAGAGGCACCGGCCATTTCAATTGAAAAAATCGTCAGGGCAATAGGTGTCGAGTTTGTCGAAGAAATCAATCCACTGAATGTCAATAAGATGATAGAAGTTTATAAGGAAGCATTAAAGTATGACGGGGTATCCGTGATTATCTCAAAATATCCATGTAACCTGATAAATAAGGATGAAATAAGATCTCGAAAATATCATGTTGATGTAAATCAGGATAAATGTATACATTGTAAGAAGTGTATTAGTCAATTAGCATGTCCAAGCATAAACCTGGTTGATGAACAGATAACAATAGATCAAAGTTGTATTAAATGTGGCGTATGTATAGAGGTATGTCCGGTTGATGCAATATACAAGAGGGAGTAGTTACAATGACATATAATATTTATATCTGTGGAATAGGTGGACAGGGAATCATAAAGACCTCCATCGTTATAGGACAAACCGCACTTAAAGAAAACCAGCATGTTGTAATGAGTGAAATACATGGTATGAGTCAACGTGGTGGGGTAGTATCAACGGAACTCAAGATAGGTGATGATGAAAGTCCTATCATTCAGGAAGGCGGAGCTGATTTAATACTGGCATTTGAACCGGTTGAAGCAGTTCGTGCTCTGGAAAAATCAAATGGCGATACAACTGTAGTCGTCAATACTTCAATTGTACTTCCTTCAACCATTAATCAGCAGGATGTTGATTATCCTGATGTTGATGATATCATCAGTGAACTTGAATCAAAAGTGGCATCAGTTCATCCAATGGATGCTAATAAAATAGCCCAAACTGCTGGTCATCCACTATCCATGAACATGGCAATGTTGGGTGCCGTTACGGCAATAGATACCTTCCCATTATCAAAGGATGATATTATTGAAACGATGAAGGAAAACTTACCTCCAAAGTCTATTGAAATTAACCTCAAAGCCTTTGAAATGGGTTATGATGCCTGTCGTAAATAGATGATTAACTCATCTAAAACATTTTTTTTTAATAATATTTTTCCTTTTTTGTCATATGAATGATGTATCCAGTTAATCGTTCAAAAAAAAGAGTTTTCTTAAAATTTTGTTCAAAAAAAAGGGTTTTTGGGGTTTAGATGGAATATATTTCATCAGGACAAAGTATCTTTGCATTTCCTTCTTTTAATACTTTTAATCCTTCATCCATATCTTCTAATCTTAGGATTACTATTGCTTCATAGGTCTGTTGTTCAACGAATGCATATAAGTATTCAAGGTTAATGTCGTTTATACTTAATAACCTAAGAATCTGATTTAATCCTCCAGGTTCATCATTAATAGCAACAGGAATTACATCTGTTATTTTAACGATGAAATCATGTTTTTCCAGTTCTTCCTTAACTTTTAATGGATCTGACACTATTAATCTTAAAATTCCAAATTCAGATGTGTCTGCTATAGATAATGCACGTATGTTGATATTCAATTCCTCAATAATATCTAATGTATGTAACATTCTTCCTTCTTTGTTTTCAAGAAAGATTGATAATTGTTTTAAGTATTCCATTTGCATACCTCGTTTTATTTGTTTCTGTTGTCTATTACTCTTACGGCTTTTCCTGCATCTACCCTGTCAATGGTTTTGGGTTCTACAAGAGTTACATTTACTCTTAAACCAATTTCGTCATGTATGGCTTCTGCTAATTTGTCACGAATACCCACCAATTCTTTAATGTTATCAAAGAATATGTCGGGGGATGCTTCAACTTTAACTTCTATCTGGTCTAAGTTATCCGGTCTTGTAAGTATAATCTGATAATGTGGTTCTACACCTTTAATGGAAAGTAATGCCTTTTCAATCTGTGAAGGGAATACACTTACTCCTTTGATTTTAAGCATGTCATCGGTTCTACCTGTAATTTTGGACATTTTTACAAGTGTTCTTCCACAGCCACATTTTGTATGTTTTATACTGGTCACATCATGCGTTCTGAATCTGATTATAGGCATTCCGATACGTGTTAATGTGGTAAGTACCAGTTCACCGCTTTGGCCTTCAGGGATATGCTTCAATGTTTTTGAGTCGATTATTTCAGGATAGAAATGATCTTCATATAGGTGTAGTCCATTCTGCTGTTCACATTCCATTGCAACTCCAGGACCCATCACTTCCGTTAATCCATATATGTTATAGGCCGGCACTTCAAATTTTTCTTCAATGCTCTGTCTCATCTGGTCGGTCCAGCTTTCTGATCCAAAACCTATTACTTTAAGATTTAAATCTGATGGCTTAATGCCCATTTCATCCAATTCTTCCGCTATGTGTAATCCATAGGATGGAGTGAATATCAGCATCGTTGTACCGAAGTCTTTCATAAGCTCAATTTGCCTGAGTGTTTGACCGGTTGATATTGGTATAACCGTTGCACCGATTTTTTGTCCACCGTAGTGAACTCCAAATCCGCCTGTAAATAATCCGTATCCATGAGTGTTCTGTACTATGTCATTTTCACCGATACCCATCATTGTCATTCCACGAGCCATTACTTCTGCCCATATATCAAGGTCTTCAGCGGTATAACCGGATACTGTAGGTTTTCCTGTAGTACCACTTGAGGTGTGTATCTCAACGATATCTTTCTGATCTACGGCAAATAATCCGAAGGGATATGATGCTCTTAGGTCTGTTTTGGTTGTGAACGGTAATTTTTCAATATCATCTAAAGTTTGAATATCCTCTGGGTATACCTCTGCTTCGCTATATCTTTTATGATAATATGGTACTTTGTTAAATGCTTTCGTAACTACATCCTGTAATCTTTTTAATTGTAATTCCTGCATGTCTTCACGTGACATACATTCGATTTCTTCATCCCATATCATTAATATTAAACTTCCTTTTTAATAAATAATAATTATTTATATACGAGGTTATTATTAATTTTTTTTATGAAAACCTTTTTTCATCTTTGATGGCAATCGGGGATAATACGGTTATTTCTTAATCAGTATGTCAAAAGAAATAATTTTCATTAGTAAAATGATGTAAATTTGTTAAAAAAAAAGAAAAGGGATATTGAAATTAGAATGGTAATGTCGTGTAGAATCTCTTGTTATAACATCTATTCCAATTAACAATATTTCCAAATGAATTTGAATTTGAAGTCAAGTCACAGTCATGCCAAGCACCGTTGACGTATACCTGTGCCCATACGTGACCTGTTACCAGACCACTTCTAAAGTAACATGTAGCATGAGCATACCTTGCCGGTATTCCTGCAGCTCTACATACTGCAACCATCAGGTTTGCCATATCACAACAGTTACCTGCCTTTCTGTTCCATGTTCCAAGTGCACCATATCTGGTGTTTGCATAGTAATCATAACTTGTCTTTTGATTCAAGTAGCTGAATATTGCCTTTGCCTGTGCCAGGGTGGTTGTTTTTCCACTTATTAATGATTTTGCCAAGTTTTGTATGACGCTGTTGTATACCTGGCAATTTGAGGCACTGGTTGTAATGTATGGTTTTAAGGCACTGTTTTGTGTTAGTGTCGTGTTTTTTCCTGTTAGAGTTTGTGTTTCAAGTTTTAGTTTAGCGGATGTCGTACTTGCCTGGTATTGTATATATCCGCTGTATGTTGCTGTTATCGTGTATGCTGATTTGCTTAAACTTTTTGGAATGGTGTATGATATACTTGCAATTCCACTTTTAACGGTAGCTTTACCTATTGTAAGTCCGTTTAATTTAAATACTACAGTACCGCCGTTTAATGCTGCAGAACCACTTTTTACAGTGGCTTTGACAGTTATGCTTTTACCTGCGGAACTTGTAATATCACTTACGCTTGTTGTTGTTTTTTGAAGTGCTAGAACTTTAAGTGTACTTGATGCTTTTGATGAAGTTAACGCACCTGTACCGCTGTAGGTTGCAGTTATCGTATATGAACTTTTGGTGAAGGATGTAGGTATAGTGTAATTTATAGCTGCTCCTCCATTTACAACCTTGCTTGTTCCTATTGATAGTCCATTTAATTTAAAGACTACACTTCCACCGTGTGCATATGCACCTGTTTTGTCTTTAACAACTGCCAGTATTCTTACTTTTGATCCTTCAATACCAGTTAAATCTTTAAGTGTGGTTGTTGAGGAACTTTTTGTTATTTTAAGAGTACCTTTTGCAGTTGATGATGAATATCTGCTTGTAGCACCGAATACTACACTTGTAGTATATGTGCCTGCAGAATATCCTGGTATTTTATAACTTAATGATGCTTTACCATTTGTTACGTTAGCCTGGCCGATAGTTTTACCGTTTATTTTAAAGACTACAAGACCCTTTGGAACATATTTTGAACCGGATGCTACTGTTGCCTTTAAAAGTATGGTATCTGTACTACTTGCAGTAATTGAATTGATTGCTACTTGTGTAGAATCAAGTTTACTGCTTGTTTTTATATTGCTTGTAGTTTTTTGGATACCTGTGGTACTGTCGGCTTTATTATCATCTTCGGAATCTGCTGTAGTAACATTCGTTACTGTATTTGAGTTGGTAGTACTTGCTGAAGATGATGCTGAGTTGGTAGTAATCGCTGTGTTTGTGTTAGTTTCTGTATTTGTTGTAGAATGGGTTGCTTGAATATCATTTGATATTGTATCTGATGTAATTGTGCTGTCATCAGTGTCTATTGCACTTACTGAACTAATTAATAAAATGGTTGCACATATTAAGATTATTGTACCAAAATAACCCTTAATTATAAAACCTCCTTATTAATATAAATTGGTTATATTTATAGTCGAATCATAATTTTTTTGTTCGACTTGTATATATCATTACTATTTCATAGTATATAAATATTTTTTTTAAATAATACATATTATCGTGTTTTTAAAGGATTGGATAATTATTATTACTTATTTAAACTTTATATATCCTATATAATTGAGTTAAACTTTATGATATAATTTTTACATAAGTATTATTATTCTTTTATTGCTGTTGTTTTTTTATCTTTATCTATTGATTAACAGAGCATATTAAAGTTCTACATACTTTAACAGTGTTGATGTGGATTTTTTGATATTTTTTTAAAATAATATTTAATTATCTGTCTTATTGTCATTAAAGGATTATGCCTTATTCATTATTTTATTTTAATTGATGGGCTATTTGGATAAAAACGGGGAATATCCTTCTTATTTGTATAAATTGAAGCTTAAATCGGGATTTTGTATTTTTTTAACAAAAGTTTTTTTAGTGTGATGTTTACTTGAGTTTTTTTGAGCAACTGTTTAAACACGCTAATCAGTTTTTATTTATTTTTTACATTTAATTCAAGACTACAGAATGGGCTATATTTTAAAAATAGCTTTTGAGAAAAAATGAGTAAAAGGGTGGGGGAGAGTTATTCGGGGTATAGTTTTGCAAATGAATGTAGGAAGAAGAACAATGAGAACGATTCCAGAATTGCTGATATTATACTTCCAAATGTCGGTGCTAAATTTAGGATGAAAATTATATTTGCAATTACTATACTAATAATTATTATCAATAGTAGAAATTCCAGGTACTTGATTATTCCTATTTTTTTTATAATCTTTAACATACGCATTATGTTAAATGATTGTTTATAATCTTCATTTGCATTTAAGTCAATTTTACTTATCGTACATATTGAAAAGAGTATTACAACTACTATTATGAATATTATCAAAGACATTTTAAGGCTGTTGGCTGTATCTACAATTGCCATATCCGGAAGTGATCCCATAATCTCAAATATGCTTATTTCCTCGGTAGTTGTTATCATGTCTGACATAAATGTGGGAATCTCATCAATTCTTTGAAATAGTCCTGTAGGTATTGACAGTATTGTTGATATTATTAATGCCAATATAAGGTAATATGATTCAAGTATTGTATCCTGCAAGGCTTCCTTTATTGATTCATCAAAGCTTATCTTTGGTGCTCCTTTCTTTTTATTGAGTAGGTGAAATATTATTTGCAGGCTTATTCCAAGAACAATTAATGGTATGATTAAACATGCTACTATGAAAATTATGTTCGTTGTAATATCTAAATTATGTGAGTGTAAAAAGTATTCATGAGTAAATTCTGAGATTAGAAACAGAATTGTTACTATTATAAAATACTTGTAGTTTTTTATTGGAAATAGGAGGGATTCTTTAATAATTTCCTTGTTTTTCATTTTTTTCCATTCCCCTTTTTTTATTATTTAATATGTATTTCCTTTTAAATTATTATTTTTATTGTTCATATCTTTCTTAATTCATGATATCAAACAGTATATGTGCAGTATCATTATCATTTTTCATTCAACAGGTATTGCATTAATTATCATACCTTTTATCTACCGTAATTCTTGGTAGATTATATATGGGCGTTATAATATTCACTTCTAAAAATAAGTATTTGCCTGGTTTATACTGGATGGTATATTAATTAGCTTTGGTTGACATAAAGTATATATACTAATCGATAGTAAGAAATAAAATATCAAAACAAAACAGTATAGATGTGATATATATGACTGATGAAACACTAACCTACGATGATATTAAGGAATATGAACATTTATTTACCATGGCACCACCATTCGTACTGGAACTGATGATAAAAAGAAATGTCAATCTGGTAGATAAGTTCCGTCCAACGATTGCAAAGTATCTGCAAGAGTTAACGCCACAGCAAAAACAGAAACTAAATCATGTATTATGTGCCGATACTGAAAGACTTCAAAAGTTAATGTTTCTTGCATATAAGAAAACAGGTAAAAAACAGTATTATACATTGGCAAATCCTGCAAACAGGAACTTTGTAGAAATGAACATAAATGGAATCAGGCAATTGGCGGATTTCTGATTTAAAAATGCATTGATTTAAAAAAAGTATAAAAGAGGGGTTTAGTTGATGTTGATGTTTACTTTTTCTTCATCCTCTTCAGCTTCTTGGCCTTCCTGAGTCTCTTCTTCTTTTTCATCATCTTTTTTATCATTAACAAATTCCAATACCTTATTTATTAATATGTAATCACCAAAACCGGTAATTTCATCCTGTTCTATTTCAGCCTCTTCGGTCTTGGTAAATGATGATGTTTTGCTAAGAAGTAATGAAGTAATCTCTTGCTTGTCGATGTCAATGTTGATTCCAGAAACTTTTCCACTTTCATTTCCGTTGCAGTCAAGGACTTTTTTACCTATGATTTCACTGCTTTTGACATGGTTTTCTTCACTTTGAGGTATTTTTTCCATGGTATTTTCCATAAGATCTTCTTTAGTTACAGATACCTGCAAGTAATCTCCTATGGCCATTATGTCTTCCGGTTTGATGTCATGATATTTTTTACTGATTGGATTTCCTGTTGAACCGTAAATACCTGTTAATTTAAATGTTTTAGTATCAAATGTCATTTCAGCGATTTTTCCTACTTCTTTAACGTTTTTGTCTATGATTTTCTTTCCGACAATTTCATTAGTTTTCATATTCTTTACCTCATATTTATTATTTTTATGATTATAATTATTTGTTAATTATTCTTATTATATAATGTTTTTGATAGTTGTTTTCTTATAAATTTGCAGAAATATTATGATATGTATTATAAATATTGCTTAAATTCACTTATTGTAAGCAATGGCTCGAAGATGATGCCTCTTTCTTCAAAGGTCTTTTTTGCTCCCTCTTCACGGTCCACTATTACGAATGCCTTGATGATGTTTCCGCCGTTGTCCTCTATCACATCAATAGCTTTGAGTAGAGATCCTCCGGTAGTCGTAACGTCTTCTACAATGATTACATTGTCATTTTCATCCAGTTGGCCTTCAATTTGTTTGGATGTACCGTATGATTTCTTTTCTTTTCTAATCATAAGCATTGGCTTTTTTGATATTAAGGATGTTGCCGTAGCTATAGGTACAGCTCCAAGAGCAGGTCCTGCTATCTTGTCAATACTGTCATCTATACTTTCAGTAATCATGTAGGCTACGCATTCCAGTATTTCCGGTTCGGTAATTGCCTTTTTCATGTCAACGTAGTAATCACTTTTTTTACCTGATGAGAGTGTAAAGTCACCAAATTTAATTACATCATTTCCCTTTAGTAATTCTATCAGTTTATTTTTATAATCAGTCATAATATCACCTTTAATTATCTTCGTGTATTTGTTTGCCGTTTATATGATAATGGTTATATGAAACTTTTTTCAAAGGATTTTCTAATTAATATCATGTCCCCTATCCTGCTAACTTCTTCAAATGGAATTTTAATCTCTTCAGAAGATTTTCTACGTCCCTTATTCTTTACTATTATCAACGATTCTATTGCATTCGCCGCGGTGTCAATTTCAATATCCACAACTTTTCCTATCGTCATGGCTTCGCCATTCACCACTTCTTTATTAATAATGTCATTTATGATTCTCATTTAAATCACTTTATCCAATCTATATATTAATTATTTTTTTTATTAATTATATTATAATGTTTTCATCTTTTTATATTACTTTGAAATAATAGTAATATATGAATAGAAATATATTTTTTCAAGCAAATATAAATATAATTTCCATGGAGTGTTATGATGAAGGTATATAACTTAGACGCATCCGCATTAATAAACGGTTTTTATATGAAGGACTGCTTGAATATCATGGTCTCATCAGCCGTCGGTGAAATAAAGGACATCAATGCCGAAATATTATTAAATAATTGTATCAATGAGGGAATACTTAAGATAGAATCTGTTGATGATGAACAGTACTCTAAACTGGATGAAGTGCTGTTGGATTCCGGTGACAATATGAGACTGTCCCAGACAGACAGGGATGTTGTTGCATTAAGCCTTAAATACAAGTCCCTTGGCCATGATGTTATCACAGTCAGTGACGACTATTCCATGCAGAACGTTTTGAAATTGCTGAACCTTGAATTTAGGGGTGTATATACACAGGGAATAAAGGAAACCATCTCCTGGCAGAAAATATGCAAAGGTTGTCGTAAGAAGTACCCCGGAGATACGAAGCTAACCGAGTGTGACATCTGCGGTTCACCGATTATCAGAAAACGGGTTAATTCCCACAGAAACTATTAGGAAGTATGATTAAACATGACATTGGATATTGGAGTGATTGTACACGGTCCAGGTATTATTGACTCTGGATGTGCACTAAGAATAATTGACATATTGTCTACGATGGGCAACGTATCCTGCAGATTGGGCGGTACCATGGGTAGAACCGCGGTAATTGATGCATCCCTGGAGGATGTCATAGACATCTCACGAAAACTGCTTCCCAGCCAATCCATTCGCTTAATGGCAGAGGACAATGACGTACTGTTTTTATTAAACTATGGGAAAAATCAGGTAACCGGCCACACATTCGGCTATAAGGTTTATACCAATTCAAACTGTAATGCAAGGCTAATTCAAATCGAAAGACCCGCCGAAGAGGACGGGGTTATAATAGCCTGGTCGGATGAGATTGATGATGAATTTTTACTTGAAGTTTCTAATAGATTAAGATTGCCAATTATATCATCGGATATGGCAAAAAGGATTGCCTGTGACGAATCAAACATCGACGATGACAACTCCGTAATAAAACGCAAGGTGGCAGGCGTGGCACCCGGAGAGAACGTCATGATGAATGGCGTCATAATAGGAAGAGTAACAGATGAATCTCTTGTCATAACGGCCAAAAATAATCGGATAATAAACATGGACGGGGGAGTAATCAAAGAACATGGCCTTGAAAAGCTGGGAAAAGTGGACCTTAAAAAGGCAATAATAAAAACGGGACTTTTAAGAAAGTCAGATAACGTCACTCCCCGAATCATCAAACATGAACAATCCCTTAAACAGACGGCGGTATATCTTGATCATGCAGCGGAGGACATTTACAAATACAATAAAAACAGTGTAATCGTAAGTGTGGGTGATGACACGACACTTCTTTCATCAGATATACTATACAGGTTTGAAGTACCAGTAATCGGCATAACCGACGGTGATTTGGATAAGGTGGTTGAAAAATCATTTAAGATGGACGACTCATTAATCATACAGTTGGAGTCCGGCTGGGATGATATAATCGGCAGAAAGATATTTGATGAAATCTTTGACGAAAATCAAATAATCACCATAGACTCGATTGATTCATTGAAGGATGAAATAATATCGCTTATCAATCAAACGGATGTCGAATATCACATAGTTGAAAATCAATTATCATAAAAAGTTTTAAGTAATGTAATATAAAGATTATCATAGAATTTAGAATTATTATCTTGGAGGTATAAATTTGGATTTTGATGCAATAGTCGAGTCAATCAAGACATTCAAGGGCGTTACCAGAAAGCATTCCATAGCTGATGTTCGTGAAAGCTTGAAAGATGTCTATAACATATCGGGTGATGTTTATCTGGCATTCGGTGATGATGCGGCTGCCATAGATATTGGAAATAAACAGCTGATGCTTTTGGCAACTGACGGTATATGGGGGGCCCTGATGGATATTGACCCATGGTGGTCCGGTTACTGCTCGGTACTTGTTAACGTAAATGATATTGCAGCCATGGGGGGACTTCCTATGGGTATGACCAACGTATTGTCCAGCAGTGATGACGAAGTCACAAAGCAAATCATGGATGGAATCAAGGAGGGAGTTAAAAAATTTGGAGTGCCTATGGTGGGCGGTCACACTCATCCGGATACCCCATATAATGCATTGGATGTAGCCATCAGCGGTATTGTGGATAAGGATGCGGTAATTGCCAGTTGCGGTGCAAAGGATGATGACGATGTTATAGTGGCAATTGATTTGGATGGACAGGTATATCCGGGTACCGAGATTAACTGGGATACGACAAGTGACAAGTCCCCGGAGTATGTCCAGCAACAGATACTGATAATGAATACGCTTGGAAAAAGACATCTGGTCAATGCCGCTAAGGATATCAGTAATCCCGGCATAGTAGGTACACTGGGAATGCTTCTTGAGGCATCTAGTATGGGTGCTGATATCGACATGGAATTAATTCCAAAGCCGGATGATATGGATTGGATTAAATGGTTTATGATGTATCCCGGTTCTGCATTTGTCATTACCTGTGATAGCCGAAACACTGATGAGGTTTTGGATTTATTAAACAGCGTTAATATAACGGCTAGTTGTATTGGAAAGGTAAATGATAGCCGTAAGTTAACAATGAAATACAAGGACGAAAAAAGATGCGTCTTTGATTTTAACAGTGAAATTATAATGGGTTTTTCTGAGGATAAATAATAGTTTAACCTCCTTTTTTATTTATTTGCTTCTTTTTATCATATTTTTTCTTTTATGAATTCTTCTCAAATTTTTAAAACATATTTTTTTTCATGAATAATCTGTTGACAGCTATGACTATAATACTCTTTTTAGAAATTAATTAATATTATAAAATTCAAAGATTAAAACATAGGAATTACTTCATAAAATTTCTAATAAAATATGATAATGTTATACAGTATCATATGTCGAGGCGAGAAAATGCAAGTTAAAATCAATGGAGTTGAAATGGAATTAAAGGCTGGTTCAACCGTTGAAGATGCTATTAAACAAGCTAATGCTCCATATGTTAGTGGCTGTGCAGTTTCATTAATTGAAGCAAGAGAAGAACTTGAAAGTCATGTAAACAAGTATAAGATAATCACGACCAAGGGAAGTATCATTATCGAACTTGTCGATGACCTGACGTACATCACTAACTTTTGGAAGAATCACTACAGTGACTTCGCATCTACACTAATTAGGTGGACGACATCTAATGAAGTGGCAATGGGGGCTGTCGTAACAGACCTGGAGCCATCCCATGATGAATACCTATACAACAGGTGGGATGTAATATTAAGTTTATCCGGTTTTTCCAACGAAGCAACCCACATACTCTTTTCAAAATCAAAACACAGGGCCATATATGGAGTTCCTGATGAGAATAGGGGAGTATTTGCCACGGTTGTCGGTGGTAAAAGGACCGTGTTAAATCTTAAGAACACCGATAATATCGTTGGCATAGAACCTGTCATCGAAAGAAAAAGCGTAGTGAAAACAGCATCCGGTACTGACTTATCAACTCCGCTTAAGCAAGGAAATGAGCTATATACTTATATTGAAGTTGAAGCCAATCAAGAGGCACCGCGATCATTTGAACATTTTCTTAAAATCATAGAGGATGGTACAATTGACGTTGACTATGAATCGGAAAGTTTCATTGGAAACTTCGACTTACGCGGACTGGAAAAAGACTCTGAAATAATTGAAAAAAGAAAACGTGGAACCGTCACGTTAAGAAATCAGGGATACGGTGTTGGTAGCGTATACCTATACAGAGAAAATAGGGTATCCTCACCGGCACATAACGTGGTAGGCTACATTACAAAGGGTATGCAACTATTGGATACCGTCGAGGAAAATGAAAAATTAACAGTAAAGACTAATCCCGAAAAGATATCCACGGTGGCAATGACTCAACTTGAAGCCGATGAATACCTGTCCTCATTAAACATTGAACATACCCGTGATGGATTAACTGATGATGAGGCAATCATTGTGGCACAAAATCCATTGTATACCGTTGATGTAACCCATAGCGGTAAGATCAGTACACTCGGTGTTCCCAAGGAGGACTTCGTTGAAATCGAATTATACGAGGATGAATCTCCAAGTTCCGTATGGTACTTTAGAAAAATTACAGGACTTCTGGATGGGGATGTAGGACACATACAGGTTGACATGGCAATTAAGGAGATGGATATCATAATGTTCAAGGCCGTCAATAAGGAGGCCAAGGGTTTGATTCCTGAGAAGTTGCCTGATGGAGTGGTACATGCATGGGATATATGTGTAAGTAACACTGCATGTAAGCACGTGGGTAATATCGGAATCAGATTCGTTGACAACACCGAATTCGGTCCGACTGGAGAATCATTCAACAGTACAAATGTTATAGGTAGAGTTGTAGCCGGATGTGAAAACTTCAAAGGATTTAAGGAAGGAGACACAGTATATGTCAGAGAAAAATAATGATATAGATAATGAATTCTGTCATATTCCAATGGGTGATGGAACATACAGGGATTCTGATCAAAAAGATAAAATTACTCGTATGATTATATTGGGACCTGGTTGTTCAGTAAGTTCAAAGGAATTATTAAATTTCCTGCACATGCTTGAATTGCCTATAAATATTCGTTTGACCTGTTATGGTGCTAATCTAAACGGGTATCCTGACTTGGTAATGGAAGCTGTGGAAAAGGCTAGGGAACTTGACCCTAATCATATATTTATTAAATTCAGGGGATTTCCACCGGGCGATCCTAGAAGATGTAGGGCTAAACGTGGAGGAGCAAGAGAGGGCTTCCATCAAATAGAGGCCGAGTATAAACTACTGCCAGATGTCAGTGTTGCTCTGGAAAATCCAAGACATGTTGATTTAAATCCTCCAAAAAAAGTGGAATTGGATGAATTTATTGATATAGTAAACCAATACGATAAAAACAAGCAATAGATATTATCGACAATAATCTAAAAATTGATTAGCTAAAAAAATAACTTTACAAGTCAACAATCGCTCATGATGAATTTTATAAGATTGAATAAATTAACAAATAGGAATTAGAGGTTATATTATGAAAGTTGCAATATTTCCACCTAACTCTATGATATTAGCAGATATGATAGTTAGAAGTGGACATGAACCGTTGGTTGTTCAAAAACAGATGCAAAAAAAGGTTACAAGTCCTGATTTGGATGCACCTCCTTTCAACATGACAGAAAATGATCCGATAGATGGATTAAAGTATGCTGCTATAGAAGTGCCGTCAGGTGTTCGTGGACGTATGTCACTGTTTGGTCCAATTATAGAAGAAGCTGAAGCTGCAATTATAATGAACGAAGCACCATATGGTTTCGGATGTGTAGGATGTGCAAGATCATCAGAATTAACAGTATTCTCGCTAAGAAGAAAGGATATTCCAGTACTGGAATTGGATTATCCTACCTCACGTGATGATACAATAGAAATGGTACATAAGATAAACACCTTTTTAGACATGCTAAAAGATAAGGAGGATGACGCGGATGATTAAAATCGCACAATTATCCTGTGGAACAGAATACAGTGGAGTTCAAAAAGAAATAGAAAAGGCCGCTGAGACCTTTGGTGCACAGATGGTCATGCCCGATGTAAACCTTGATGACATTGACGAGGCATATGAAAAGTTCGGCTTAAGCTGTGCAAGTTCAAGTTTAAAACTAATGATTGCAAGGGCAATGAGTCTGGTTGAAGGAAAAAACGAGGCCGACGCCGTATTTATATGTACATGTTTCAGATGTGCAGAGGCCGCCATAGCAAGAAACGAAGTACGTAGGCTTATTCAAAACTATACTGACCTGCCTGTGGTAACATACTCATTCACCGAAAAGACAAAGGCATCAGAACTGTTTATCCGTATGGAAGCACTCACAACAATCGTCGCAAGAAAAAGCGTACTTGCACGTGAAAAACAGGAAGGACTGACCCTCGGTATAGACAGCGGTTCTACCACAACAAAGGTAGCACTGATGGAAAATAATGAGATAATCGGTACCGGATGGGTAAAAACAGGAGATATCATAGGCTGTGCAAATGACGGTATAGCACAGGCACTGGAAGGAACCGATTATAAACTGGATGATATAGAGGCAATTGGTACAACAGGTTACGGCCGTATGACCATAGGTAAGGATATGGGTGCAAAACTCATACAGGAAGAAATATCAGTTAACAGTAAGGGAGCCGTATACCTGGCAGATGCACAGAAAGGTGAGGCAACTGTACTGGATATAGGTGGTATGGATAACAAGGTCATTACAGTAAACAACGGTATACCTGATAACTTTACCATGGGAGGTATCTGTGCCGGAGCTTCAGGTCGTTTCCTCGACATGACCAGTGGCAGGTTAGGCGTTGACATAACCGAACTTGGGCCTCTCGCACAACAGGGAAACTATAGAAACGCCGTTCTAAACAGTTACTGTATCGTATTTGGTATACAGGATTTGGTAACTTCCCTTGCAGGAGGAGCATCCAAGGAGGATGCCGCAAGTGCCGCATGTTATTCAGTGGCAGAACAGGTATATGAACAACAACTGCAGGAAATTGACGTACGTGAACCATTGATTCAGGTAGGTGGAACTTCCCTTATAGCAGGACTTGTGGATGCCGTACAGGATATCCTTGGTGGTATTGATATAGTCGTACCGGAGTATTCCCAGTATATTGGGGCTGTAGGTGCTGCAATGCTAGTATCAGGACTTAAGGATTCAGATGTCGATGACAGTAAGAGATTCTAATAAGAGGTTTTATAAATGTATGTGGAATGTTATGATGAAGTAGGTGCACAGGTTTATGATACACTACTTAGACATACACTTCAAGACTTGAAATTAGCTCGTGCAATTAATGCAATAAAAATCTTCATAGATCCGCGTGAAGCATTATTTATAGGAGTTGTAAAATTAGAAAAAGCATCACAACCGGTATATCTTGATGATATAGCCTCCTATAAAATGGATAATGATGTACTAAAGATTGTGGTTGAAGATGAAAACTACATCCCTAACCTACTCAAAGCACTATGGACCAGTGAAGGTCGTCAAAATGTCAACCAGCCTGACAGATATAAAATGGAAGTGACCAATCCACAATTGGATCCTAAAAATTTCATAGTGCATGACCCTTCAGAGGAACTAAAAAGAAAGGTCTATGATGCATTATTCAGGGTAATGCCTGAAGGATTCAGAATGACTAGAAATGCCAGTGAGGATAATCTGATATGCATCATGAGTAGTGATGAAATCATAGACGTAAAATGGGATAAGAAATTTAATGAAGTAATAGAAGAAGTTAGAAATGCATAATTCTAACAATATAATTAGGGGGTTAAATATGAGTGATAAGAGAATGAGTCGTTTTGCTCATATTACAAAGGCACATCCTTGCTTTAATGAAAAGATACATGATAAAGTTGGACGAATTCATATTCCAATAGCTCCAAATTGCAATATCCAATGCGGATTCTGTACAAGAAAACTCAATGATACGGAAAAAAGGCCGGGAGTGGCATCATGTATAATGAGTGTTGATGAAGCTATAGAACATATCAGACAAACTACCGAAAAAATGCCCATAAATGTGGTTGGAGTGGCCGGTCCCGGAGATTCACTATGCAGTGAAGATACATTGAAACTCTTCGAAAGAGTAAAAGAGGAATTTCCTGATTTGATATTGTGCATGAGTACAAATGGACTTCTTGTACCGGAATATGCCGATAAGATAGCCCAGGCGGGAGTAAAAACGGTGACCATTACCATAAATGCTGTTGATGCCGACATCGGCGTACAGATATATGATGACATAGTATATCATGGAAAGATGTACCATGGCAGAGAAGGATTTGAGATACTTCTTAAAAACCAACTCAAAGGTATTGAAATGCTTTCACAAAGGGGCGTGGTGGTTAAGGTAAACAGTGTACTTATACCGGGCGTAAACGATAAGCACATAAAAGAAATAGCCAAAGTGGTAAAATCCAAGGGTGCAGCCATAATGAATGTATTACCTTTAATTCCATTAAACAAATTCAAAGACCTGGAAAAACCAGGCTGTGGCATGTTAAGTACGGTCCGATCAGAAGTAGAGGAGATTATTCCAATATTCCGTGCATGTACCCAGTGTAGGGCAGACGCATTCGGAATACCCGGATCAAAACAGCA
>NZ_CP014213.1:2835000-2868093 GCF_003268005.1 Methanosphaera sp. BMS
GTTTTGTTTGTTTCTTGAGTAGCGTTCATTGGAAATTGGGCGTGAATCTTTTTGGGAGGCATCGACTTCCAATTCTGAATATTTCTCAAGACCGATAGTGTATTTAGTACCGCGAGGGAATGCTGAAAAGAACCCATTTGATTGGGGGTGAAAAGTACCTGAAACCAGATAGTGACAGCCTGGCATGGCATGGAAGGAATGATTTTGTTTGAACGGATTTTGGTGACATTTTCTTGTTTTTTCATTTGACTAGTGTTGTGTCATTCGTCTTGAAACACGAGCCAGGGAGTTTGTAGTTGTGGCGAGGCTAAGAAGTGTGTAGCTTTGTAGTCGTAGGGAAACCGAGTAATGCGTAGCTTTATTGTGTGGTATTCTGATTGTAAAATGTCGTAGTCACAGCTTTAAAACCCGAAGCCGGTCGATCTATTCCTGGGCAGGATGAAGTCGCTCATACGAGTGATGGAGGTTCGAAGAGTTGTTGTTCTGCAAAACACTCTCTTGACCTGGGATTAGTGGTGAAAGGTTAATCAAGATCGGTGACAGCTGGTTCCTATCGAAATAGCTCCAAGGCTAGACTGATTGGAGATTGCTGGCAAGGTAGAGCACTGATTGAGTGTTTAGGGTGGGAAACTACTCGGCATTCTGTAAAACTCCAAACTTGCTTGCGTCGTAGAAGATTGGATCGAGGGGCGTGGGGTAAGCCTGTGTCCCGAGAGAGAAACAACTCAGACTTTGGTTAAGGTCCCTAAGTGCCGGATTAGTTTAAGGGAGTCATTAGCCCTAGACAGTGGGAAGGTGGGCTTAGAAGCAGCCACCCTTTAACGAGTTCGTAACAGATCACCCATCGAGGTTAATGGCATCTAAAATGGAAGGGGTTAAGCCGGCTACCGATACCAATGAACGCACGTTTTTTGTGTGATTTTGTAGATAGGCGTCCTGTTGGATTTGAAGCTGGGGTGTGAGTTCCAGTGGATCTTGCAGGAATGTGGATCCTGGTAGTAGTAGCAGCAAAGTAAAGTGTGAATCTTTATCGCCGGAGGGGCTAGGGTTCCTTGGCAATGTTCGTCAGCTAAGGGTTAGGCGGTCCTAAGGGTAACGGTAATTCCAGTTGCTCGAAAGGGAAACAGGTTAATATTCCTGTCCTACGTGATTTATACGGTGACGTTTATGTGAGTATTCTTGACACTTTGTGATATGCCTTGTAAGATTGTCGTCTTATTCAATCTTTTTAAGCTAATGGAGAACTGTAATAGTGAGAAGTTGGTGTATTTGTGATGAGCTGCCTGTTTTTTGGGTGGTTGTGGTTTAGTCATGGAGTCCTTGAAAAGAGAGTATTCTTTATGGTCATGTATCCGTACTCAGATCCGACACAGGTGCCCCTAGTTTAGTAGACTTAGGCGTGTTAGGGTAAACCAGCTAAGGGAATTCGGCAATTTGGCCCCGTAACTTTGGGATAAGGGGTGCCAGCTATGTGTAATAGCTGGTCGCAGTGACTAGGGAGGTTCGACTGTTTAATAAAAACATAGCTCCCAGCTAGCCCGTAAGGGTGTGTACTGGGGGCGACACCTGCCCAGTGCTGGCACGTGAAGCTGGGGTTCAACCTGGTGAAGCGCCAGTAAACGGCGGGGGTAACTATAACCCTCTTAAGGTAGCGAAATGCCTTGCCGGACAAGTACCGGCCTGCATGAATGGTAGAACGAAATCTCCACTGTCCCTAGCTGGAACCTAGTGAACCTGCTATTCTGGTGCACAAGCCAGAGACTTCTATTGGGAAGCGAAGACCCCGTAGAGTTTTACTGCAGTCTGCTATTGAGGCTTGGTTGCAAGTATGCAGCGTAAGTAGGAGACTTCGATGCTACGTCGTCAGGCGTGGTTGAGTCGTTCATGAGACACTACTTTCTTGTGACTGTGTTTCTAACACAGCTAGTATGGGTTGTGGACATTGGTAGATGGGCAGTTCGGCTGGGGCGGTACGCGCTTGAAAAGATATCAAACGCGCCCAAAGGTTGGTTCAAGTGGGACAGAGATCCACTGTAGAGTGTAAGGGCATAAGCCAGCCTGACTGTATTTCGAACAGTAAGAAATTCAGAGGCGAAAGCCGGGCCTAACGAACCTCAATGTCCTCGTCGATGGGGGCTTGAGATGACAGAAAAACTACCTCGGGGATAACTGGGTGGTCGCAGGCAAGAGCCCATATCGACCCTGCGGCTTGCTACTTCGATGTCGGTTCTTTCCATCCTGGGTGTGCAGCAGCACCCAAGGGTGGGGCTGTTCGCCCATTAAAGGGGAACGTGAGCTGGGTTTAGACCGTCGTGAGACAGGTTGGTTGCTATCTAATAGAAGTGTTTTGTTGCTTGAGCGGAAGGTGGTTCCAGTACGAGAGGAACGAGCCGTCGGTGTCTCTGGTCTACCAGTTGTCTGATAAGGCATCGCTGGGCAGCTACGCACTATGATAATAAAGGCTGAAAGCATCTAAGCCTGAGGTATTCCGTGAAAATAAGCAGCTTTTTTAGGGTATGAGTAGAAGACTTGTTTGATGGGATTGGGATGTAAGCTTCGAGATTTTTTTCGAGTTGTTAAGTCCGCAGTTTCCAACACCCGATATTCACAATTTCATGACTTATTTAGTTTATTTATAAGATACAGATTTTATATGATATATTGTAGATTATATATTCTATTTAATGCATTCTGATAATTTGGATGATTCATGAATTTGACTAACTTCTTTTATTCTAGTTAGGTGTATTCAGTATTTGGTTTAATACTAGTTTTTGCTTCTGGATATGCGTTTAAATGATTTTTTTTGGTACGGCGACCATAGCGATAGGGTCACATCTGATCTCGTCTCGATCTCAGTAATAAAGTCTATCTACGTTCTGCTTTGTACTATAGGTGGTAAGTCTATGGGAATTTCAGAAAGTTGCCGGCCTTTTATATATTCTTAACCTGATAGTTTTTATTATGTGGCTTTTTTTGTGGCAAGTTGGTATTTTTGAGTTTATTATGTAGTTTGACTTTTTTTTGTAGTAGATTCGTGATTCTTATTTTTTATTAAGAGGTACTTGTTCAGGTACCTCTTTACTTATTTATACTTGATATTGTTCAATCTTTTTTTACAATACTTTTTTTTAGTATAATCATCATATATTCTAATAGTATTTAATATTTTTTTGAGGTGATATTTTGTTATATTTTATTGGTTTAGGTCTTTTTAGTGAGGATGATATTTCAGTTAAGGCGTGTAAGGCCTTGAATAATGTTGATGTTATTTATGCTGAATTTTATACTGCCAAGTTGATGGGCGGCAATATTGATAATCTGATTAGTAGGGTGGACGTTCCATTTATCAAGCTTAAGCGTGAGGATGTTGAGGATAGAAATGTTGTCCTTCAGGAGGCTATGGATAAGGATGTTGCATTTGTTGTAGCAGGTGATCCGTTAATGGCTACAACCCATACCGAGTTGTATGTCGAGGCTAAAAACAAGGGTATTGATACTCGCATCATTCATGGCAGCAGCATCTTTTCAGCGGCTCCGGGTTTAAGCGGTCTTCAGGCTTACAAGTTTGGTAAGACTACTACAGTCCCGTTTCCGGATGAGAACTTTTTCCCGCATTCACCGTATGATGCCATCAAATCCAACCTGGATATGGGATTACATACATTGGTCTTGTTGGATATTCAGGCTCATAGAGATCGCTTTATGACAGTCAATGAGGCTATCCAGTATTTGTCCAAGGTTGAGTCCGATAGGGGTGAAGGTGTATTTACAGAGGATAGCATTGTCATTGGTATTGCCCAGGCAGGTAGTGACAATCCTATCGTTAAGGGTGGACGTGTAGGTGATGTTGTTGATTTTGATTTTGGCAGTCCACTTCATTGTATGATTGTACCCGGTAATTTGCATTTTGTCGAGGCTGAAGCATTAATCACTCTTGCGGATATTCCCGAAAAATTACTTGAACAGTTCTTATGATAATGTTTATAAATAAGATTTTTCATATTATTATATATAATTTAAAAATCGATGGTGAGTAATTACTATAATTTAATAATAATTTAGTGAAGTGTTTAATTTGAATTATACGGATAAAGATAATATTGATTTTATAAAGGGTACACATATCAAGCATGAGATGTATAAGGATATTCAATTCATTCATGATAATAAAACACATTTTTATGAAGTGATTTGTACTAAGCATGATAATTCTCAATGTCACTTGTATGTGGGTTACGATGGTACGGATGCACGCCGAACTTATAATCGTATCATAGCGGCTGCAGAGGATACCGAATTGTAAATATACTTTTTTTCTAATTTTTTTTTAAAAATTTTTTAGCCACTTTATTTTTATGGACTGTTTTTTTGCTGACAGGAGGCATAATGTATGTTTTTTAAACCCTTTTTTATGATTTTTTTTTTAAAAGAAGTTGGGTGAGGGATTTTTAGTATAGCTGAGTATACTTTAGTAGGTAGTCGGTGTAGTTTTTATCAAGTAGTCTGTGCAGTGTCATTGCTTCGGGACTTGTTGTCGCCTTTTGTTCCGTGAGGTTTCTGAGTGTCTTGTTTTTTATGTTTTCCTGTATTTCCTTTATGGCGAAGTTTAGTTGATTTATGTTTTCATCAAGTATGTTGTCTGTTATATGGTAGTCGTTTTGTGGGTATATGTTTGTCGTTGTCATCAGGTTGTTGTTTTTTGATTCATATATGGCCCTGCTGTTGTCGAATATGTCTATTCCAATGTATGTTAATATTGGAAGTATGGGGGTTGGTGCAAATGGGAAGTATAGTGCAGTGGTTGTGTTTAAATTTTGTCTGCATGTTATAATTATGTCGAGTAATTCTTTTGGATTTCGTAGTAGTTCATCGCTATTTGCAAATATAAGTTTTGTATAGCCTTCCTTTTCAAGTTGATTTGCACATTCAACTCGAAGATTTGTGTACTGGGCTCCCTGTATCACGGCGTATTTATCCTTATCGTTGTCGTTTTTTGCCAATTCTATACTTTTTAGCATGCATTCTTCGGCTATTTCTTCCTGGATTTTATATGGAGTCTTTATGTTTTCTGCCTTTCGGACGCTTTTATAATCTATTACCGTTGGTGTTATTGTATTGTCTAGTTGACCGAGTCGTGCCGGTCCATCATGGGATTTTATCTTTATCATTAATTTTTTCTCCAACTATCTTGTTGTTACTATTTTTTTATTTTATTTTTTTTATACTTAACAATAATTTTGTGTTATCATTTAGGTTACACTACTTATTTTTTTTGATACCTTTATATACTAATTTCAAAAGAACTATTAATAGAAATTTATTACGGTATTACTTTAAATTTCTACAAGTTAATTAGTTTAAAAATTTAGCAAGTTGATGGCTTACATCAATTATCTTATGTGTTATTTTAAAATAACGAATTTATAGGTTTTTTTAACAATTTAAATGTTAATTTATATTGTGTATTTTTATCAATGGAGTGAAAAAATGACATTATTAAATGAAAGTGATTATTTAATTACAGAAGAAAATGTAGATCCTACCTTTAAAGACCTTATAATGGCTAACGGATCTGAAAGTTTAGCAGTATGTTATCAATGTGGTACATGTTCAGGAGCATGTCCTTCAGGAAGAAGAACTCCTTACATGATCAGAAGATTAGTAAGAAAAGCTTTAATGGGCTTAAAAGAAGACCTAATCACTGATGATGCAATTTGGATGTGTACAACTTGTTATGAATGTCAAGAAAGATGTCCTCGTGACATAAAAATTGTTGAAATCGTAAAAGCAATTAGAAATGTTGCAGCTAAAGAAGGTTACATGGCAAAAGCACACAAAATGACCGGTGTATACGTTGCAAAAACAGGTCATGCAGTACCTATTAACGATGATGTAAAAGCATTAAGAAAAGAAATTGGTCTTGATGAATTACCAGCAACAACTCACAGCCACCCAGAAGCATTAGAAGAAGTACAAACTTTAATTAAAGCAACTGGATTTGATGAATTAATCGGTTACGACTGGGCTAGTGGTGACCTTAAAGAATAGATATTATAATTAGGGAGGATATAATATGGCATATGCTTATTTCTTAGGATGTATAATGAATAACAGATACCCAGGAGTAGAAAAATCAACAAGAGTACTCATGGATAAATTAGGCGTTGAATTAGCAGATATGGAAGGAGCTTCCTGTTGTCCAGCACCAGGTGTATTCGGTTCTTTTGATAAAGAAACCTGGGCTACCATCGCAGCAAGAAACATAACCATTGCTGAAGATATGGGTGCAGATATATTAACCGAATGTAACGGATGTTTTGGTTCACTCCATGAAGCAAACTTATTATTAAAAGAAGATGAAGAATTCAAATGTAAAGTAAACGGATCTTTATCTGAAGTAAACCGTGAATTCAAAGGTTCAAGTAACGTAAGACACTTCGCAGAAATTTTATACAACGAAGTAGGTTTAGAAAAAATTTCAGAAGTATTAGAAAAAGACTTAAACTTAAACATTGCAGTTCACTACGGATGTCACTTCTTAAAACCTAGTGATGAATTACAAATCGACAACCCTAAAAGACCTAAAATTTTAGACGAACTTGTAGAACTTACAGGTGCTAAAAGTGTAGACTACACTGATAAAATGATGTGTTGTGGAGCAGGTGGAGGTTTAAGAGCAAGAGATAAAGCTGTAACCACAAGTTTCACCAAAGAAAAACTCGACAACATGACCGCTGCTGGTGTAGACGCTATTGTGGACGTATGTCCATTCTGTCACATGCAATTTGATGTAGGTCAAAAAGAAGTTAACGAACAATACGGTACTGACTATGCTATACCTGTATTACACTTAGCTCAGTTATACGGATTAGCTATGGGATTAAGTCCAGAAGAATTAACTTTAGACAAACAAATCGTTGACCCTACCGAGTTAATTGAAAAAATGAACACACCTAAAGAAGAAGAAGCTGCAGAATAATTCTAAGCTTTTATAAGAATATGATTCATTCATATTCTTTTCTTAACCACCTTTTATTTTAAGTTTAACCTTTTTTACAATTTACTGTTTATAAAATTTTACCGCAGTTTGCATTTTAATTTACTACTTCTTTTCCAATTATTTTCCTAAAAGCAATACTTTTATTAAATTCAAAGTTTATAACTATAACTATAATAGATAGAAAAAAAATTAATATATGAAATAAAATTATTATCATTACTTATTTAAAGGAGTGTTAGATATGGAAAAATTTATAGTAGAACTAATCGGAGTATTTACAAAAAAGGATTTACCTGATGACTACCAGCAATTTTTAGACTTCAGAGTAAATATTGAAAATAAGGAATTAACCGACAAGGATAAAATAGCAGTATTAAGGATTAAAAACACCACATCATATCATATCTTATTCTTAGACAGCTACTCTTCAATGGATGAAATAGACAAGGAAATCGAAGAATCATTAGATGGAAAAATATACAACTTCAATACTAGAAAAATATTAGAAGGTCATATAAATGCCTAATGATGATCAAGCAAATCCACTGGATCAACGTTGGCTTGTATTGGACAATTTACTTAAAGAGTTGTTCAAGACTCATGAAATTCCGCAGGAGGTAGTTCAAAACCTGCAGCATGCCCGTGCACTGACAAATTATTATAATGATGATCCTACCGCCCAGGAAAGAATAAAGGAATTGCCAAAAATCGATTCATTATTGAATAATGCTGAACAGAAATTAATGATTATGGCAGAGGATGAAGGCACGGACTTTGTTGAGGAGTGGACTCAGAAATTGGTTGATGCCTCTCAGGGTAAGGAGGTCTTTAAGGATCATAAGATACAGTCAAAATTCATTCCGGGAATGCCTGCAAACTTTGACTTTGTAAGGTTTAACTTCAGGGATGAAATTCAAGTGGAACGTTTCTATGAAGTATGCGAGTATGAGAATGTTATCATTGAATTTGACGACAATGATAAATCAGTATTCATATTCGGTGAAAAGGATAATATTTCAAATGCCCTTAGAGAAATGGCATCATTTTTCCAGGAGCAAGTTAATATATAATAATATTAACATCTTATTTTTTTATTTTGATATTATTTTCATTTTTCAGCATATTAACTTAAATTTTTTTTTAAATTTTTTATTTATTTCAAAAATTTTTAAAAATATAACAATTAATATAAACATTAAAAAAGATATTTATAATATATATTCTTAAGTAACAATCGGAGTTAACAACAATGAAATTATTAGTAATAACGGATATACACAGTAATCCAGATAAAATCTACTCTTATCTGGATGAAAATCCAGTAGATGAAATTATAATAACAGGTGATGTGACTGAGTTTGGTCCTGAAGACTTATTTATCAACACATTAAACAAGTTTTCACAATATGCCAATGTACATGCCCTGTTTGGAAATTGCGACCCAAAAAATGCGGATAAACTATTAGATGAATCTGACGCTACAAGCATACATGACAATGTTTCAAATATTGGCAATATCAAACTGGTAGGCTTCGGAGGATCTAATCCCACACCATTCGACACACCAAACGAATACACGGATGAAGAGTTATATGATAATTTAAACAAGTACTCTGATGAGTTAAACGCCGATGCGTTCTCAATACTGGTTACCCATGCACCCCCACTGGATACGGTTGCCGATAAAATTCCTAGCGGTGAACATGTGGGAAGTTGTGCAGTAAGAAAAATCATAGAAGAAACCCAGCCAACATTAAATCTATGTGGACATATCCATGAGGCAATAGGTCAGGATAAAATTGGAGATACTACTGTGATAAATCCGGGGGATGCTAATAGCGGACATTTATGTATAATTGAATTATCACAGGATGATATTGACAATAAAAACGTTAAGAATATAGAGTTAATTACAATCGAGGAATAAAATGAGTAAATTTAAAAAAGAGGATACATACATTTTCAATCCTGAAAGAGAATGCATGTCACGTGAAGATTTAAAGAAACTACAATTGGAACGTTTGAAAAAAGTAGTCAAATATGCCTACGAGAACGTCGATTTCTACAAAAAATTATATGACGAGGCAGGAGTAAAACCTGAAGATATAGAAACATTAGAAGACATTCAAAAGTTACCGTTTATCACAAAGGATGACTTGAGAAACACATATCCGTTTGATTTGCAGGCAGCTCCAAAGGAAGACTGGGTGGAAGTACACTCAACCAGTGGAACAACAGGTATACCAACCGTAGCAGCATACACCCAAAATGATTTGGACGTATGGGCAGAATGTACAGCCCGTGGACTGGCAAGTGTAGGAGTACATAAAAATGATATAGTAAACGTTGCATACGGATTCGGTTTATTTACCGGTGGACATGGTGCCCAATATGGCGCTCAAAAAATTGGTGCATTGGCCGTTCCAATGTCATCAGGTAACACCCAGAAGCAGATGAACTTTTTAAGGGACTTCCCAGCGGATTTCCTATGCTGTACACCATCATATGCATTGTACTTGGCTGAATCATTTGAAAAGGAGGGACTTGATCCAAGAAGTCTACCTTTACGAGGCGGATTATATGGTGCTGAGATGTGGACAGAGGAAATCAGGCAGAAGTTGGAAAACAAGTTTGACATATCCGCACAGAACATATATGGATTGACGGAAGTGATAGGTCCTGGTGTATCCACGGAGTGTCACGTCAAAGATGGAATGCACATAGCCGAAGACCACTTCTATCCTGAAATCATAGATCCTGAAACACTGGAGGTTCTGCCTGAGGGAAGTGAGGGTGAAATAGTATTCACCTCCCTAACCAAGACGGGTATGCCGGTGATAAGATACAGAACAAAGGATTTGACCTCATTATGCTATGATGAATGTGAATGTGGAAGGACAACGGTTCGTATGAGTAGAATCAAGGGAAGAAGTGATGACATGCTTAAGGTTAAAGGAGTAATCGTATTTCCTAAACAGATTGAGGAAGTGCTCATGAAGATGGATGAACTGTCACCTGCATATCAGATAGTGGTTTCACGTCCCGGAACAATGGATCAGATAGAAGTTCAGGTAGAAATAGATCAAAGCAACTTCCAGGATTCCATACCAAACCTTGAATCATTCAAGAAGTTAATCTCCAAAAAGGTAAGGGAAGCCATAGGTATCGGTGTAAAGGTAACTCTGGCAGAGCCATACTCCATACCTAGAAGTGAAGGAAAAGCTGTAAGAGTAATTGATAAACGTAACTTTGACTAAGGTGATAATAATGACTTTAAAACAGGTATCAATATTTTTAGAAAACAAGCAGGGAAGATTATGGAAATCATTGAATATTCTGAAAAATGAGGGTATTGACATAAGGGCATTATCCATTGCAGATACATCCGAGTTTGGAATATTGAGGATGATTGTATCAGATCCGGATAAGGCAAAGGAGGCTCTTGAGGCTGAACAGTTTGCAGTAAGCTTTGCACAGGTACTGGCTATTGAGGTTGATGATCAACCGGGAGGGCTTGAAAAGGCATTGGATTTGCTTAACAATGAGAATATTAACGTCGAGTATATCTATGCGTTTGTTGAAAAGAAAACTTCCAAGGCATTGGTGGTTCTTAGAACAGATGATAATGATAAGGCATTGGGTATTCTTGAAGATAATGGCTTTTCAATAATTAATGATGAAGCATATACTATCTAAGTATATGCCCCCTTTTTTTTTTAATTGAGTGTATCTTTTTTTAGATTTTATTGTAGAATTGATATGGGGTTTTGTTGTAACCGTTTTTAATTGATTCTTGTATGAATTTGTTTGATTTTATACATGAATCATGGATATTGTTTCCTTTAATCAGGTTTGATGTTATTGCACTTGAGTAGGTACATCCGGTACCATGGGTGTTTTCCGTTTTTATCATGTTGCCCCTGATGATGTGAAGATTATCGCCCTCAACCAGAATATCATTTCCTTCAAGATGTCCTCCAGTAATTACAACATGTGTATATTTACTTAATTTTAATGAGGCTTCAATCATAGCATCTTGATTGTCTATTTTTATATTTGATAATTGTTCTGCTTCATGTATATTCGGTGTTATTAAAAATGAATTTTTCAATAAATGCTTGTTGATAAACGATGCAAAATTATCCTCGGTCAAGTTTTTGCCCGATTCACTAATCATAACAGGATCAACAACAGCCTTAAGCTGATACTCTTTAATCTTCGACGATACCAGTTTCACAATATCCTCCGAATACAGCATGCCGGTCTTTATGTATTTGATAGGATAGACATCCAGTATGGCATCTATCTGGTCACTGATAATATCCAGGTCTATTTTCTGAATATTCGTAACCTCATATGGGTTCTGGGCAGTAATTGCCGTAACAACACATGTGGCATAAATCGAATGGGCATGAAAAGTCTTAGAGTCAGCCAGTATGCCCGCTCCACCGGAGGGATCAAGACCGGCAATACTCATTGAACAGCCACTATTCATCATTTCTTTTAACATCTAATCTCTCCTGTCCATGACTGCTGTTTACTGAAATGTTAAGACCTGACAGATACTCATGAGTATTGGTGCCAATGCCATGCAAGAATATTTCACCCAAATCCTGGGATGTATTAACGTCCAATGATAAATAAAATGATTCAATAACATTAACGTCCATATTCTTCATATAAGCCTCTTCCAAGTGCCTGAAATAACTCATATCACCAAATAGGGGTTCAAAATCAAAATCACCGTTGAAGCATATCAGGTTGGTGCCTCCACCACGTGATGGGCTAATGACCATACCCGACGTTGAACTTTTAACGCTCATGATGTGCTCTTCTTTAATCATTGGAATATCACCGGGGATAATGAGAATGTCCACATCTTCATAGTTTAACTTAACACTATCTATAGCATCACGTAACGCGTTATTCAAGTGATTGTCCTCATGATCTTTTTCATTGACAAAACTGACGGATAGCTCTTTTGCAAAGGAGTAAACTTCCTCGTCCCTGCTGACAAGAATAATCTCCATAACCTGGCTTCTAACAGCCGTGATGATGTCTTTTAACATGGACTTGAGTAGCTCTACCCGTTCTGTATCCGATAGCATAACAGACAGTCTGCTTTTAGCGTCTTTAAAACTGCAAATTGGTATGATACATATTAAATCTTTCATAATAAATATTATGTTGCTCTACATATAAAAAAATAATAGAATGTTCATGTGATATGCAATTGGATTATTGCTTGGAAATTAGACAATGGGGTCGGTTGGGAATAATAACATTGCTTTATTAAAAAGAGAAAAGGGAATTAAAGTTATAAAATTATTTTGTTTTATATAAATTTAACTGCCGTTCCGTAACAGTGGACTTCTGATGAGTTTTCAACAATGGATGAAGTGTTGTATCTTACCATTATTATTGCATCCGCACCCAGTCTATTTGCCTCTTCAACCATGCGTTCGGTTGCAACATTACGGGATTTTATCATCATGTCGGTATATGCCTTGAGTTCGCCACCGGTAAAGTTTCTTATTCCTTGGGTGAAGTCTCTGAATGCATTTTTGGATTGTATATTGTTTCCGTTTACCAGTCCTATTATTTCATAGTTTCTACCTGGAATGTTTTCTGTTGTTGTAATTATCATTTTTATCTACCTCAATTGTTATTGTTTTATATTTAATTTTTCAATATATATATCATTTTTCATATTTTCGATATTCTTTAAGTTGATTAAATATGGATTATTAATAGTAACTTAAAAATTTGTGAAATGTAGAGTTTTGTTAAAAATTATTTGTATAATGTTGAAAGTTTGGATGTATTTTTTAATTTTTTTGTCTATGTTCATAATTACCTATAAATACTTAAAAAACATATATATCCATATATCTACATTTATAGATATAACTTCGTACTAAAAAAAATTATTATAGGTGATAATGATGACCGACAATCCAAAAATAAGTTTCTTTGATAAATACTTGACCATATGGGTCATAATATGCATGATAATTGGAATAATAATCAGCCAATACTTTCCAATTCTAATAAACATTCTAAGCAAATTTGAATATGCACATATATCAATACCAATGGCAATACTAATATGGATAATGATATATCCAATGATGTTAAAGATAGACTTCAACTCAATAAAAAAGGTGAAGGACAATCTAAGGGCAATCCTATTGACATGGTGTGTAAACTGGCTCATACAGCCATTCAGCATGTACCTGATTTCACTAATATTCTTCACAATAATCTACCAGTCAATCATGACCTCCGACTTGGCAACACAATACCTAATAGGTGCAGTGCTACTGGGAACAGCACCATGTACTGCAATGGTATTCGTATGGAGTGAACTTACCAACGGAAATCCTGCATATACCCTTGTACAGGTTGCAACCAACGACATCATCATACTATTTGCATATGTACCCATAGTTACATATCTGCTGGGAATATCCAACATAACAATACCATACGACACACTCATACTATCAGTAATACTATTTGTCGTAATACCATTTATAGCAAGCATAATAACAAGAAGATACTTCATCAAAAACAAAGGGCTGGATTACCTGGAAAACAAGTTCATACCAAAGTTCAACAACATAACCACAATAGGATTACTGCTAACATTAATATTCATATTCTCCTTCCAGGGAAACCTGATACTGTCAAATCCACAGGATATCATACTGATAGCAATACCATTTGCAATACAGATATTCCTCGTATTTATCATAGCATACACAAGTGCAAAAATACTCAAAATACCACAGGACATAGCAGCTCCTGCATCAATGGTGGGAGCATCAAACTTCTTTGAACTGGCAGTAGCAATAGCAATAGCATTATATGGAATAGCAAGTCCTGTAGCATTGGCCACAACAGTGGGAGTGCTCATAGAAGTGCCGTTAATGTTAATGCTGGTAAGAATAATAAACAATACAAAAGAATGGTATACTTCATAAACCATAACCTTCCTTCCCATTATCTTTTTTAATGAATAGATTATTAATGAGAAATGAAATAAATATAAAATAAATAACCCGGTGATGAAAAATGGACACTGAAGAAATAGTAAAAATAGCCAAAGCATTAAGCGACCAGAATAGGGTGGAAATAATAAAACTATTATCAGAAGAGGAATTATGTGCATGTCACATACTAGATCAAATGCAGATAGCCCAATCAACACTGTCCCATCACATGAAACAATTAACAGACTCAAAACTAGTAATAGTAACAAAAAAGGGACGATGGTCCTATTACAGGATAAACACCCAAACAGTCAATGATTTCAAAGAATTCCTGGATACATACAAGAACACATCCAAGATAAACAAGTGTAACATTAACTGTGACTAAACAGATTCTAATTAACATTCTACCTTTAACAATCTTTTTTTATCAGACAATTGTATTATATAAAAAAATTGATAAAACATTGTTTTCAAGCCCGATTGCAAATGAACAATAACTATTTTTTAAAGGGGATTTTCCATAATTCCTTAGTTTGGTTATTTTCTTGTTTTTGTTTTTGAAAGTGTTTGTTTTTTTATTTTTTTGTTTGTTTGTGGTTGTATTTTCTTTGTTTATGGGGGGGGGGGGGTGGTTTTGATTGTTTTGTGTTTTTTCTTTTTCGTTATAGAGGGCTATAACGAAATAAAAATAAGAGAAGAGTTTAAAAAATACTATAACGTAATATAAATGAAATTACAACAACAACTATCCCTTCTACATTATAACCACAATCATCAAAACTTAAACAGCTAATATACTTTTATTGGTATATAATATGGATATTTGTAAAAAAAAGGGGTGGTGGTTAGGGACGTCATGGTGGTTTATATTTCTATGGTGTATGTCATCCATGTTAATTGTTCTGTCCATTTGTTGTTATAGTTGTCTAATGGTTACATATGTTTTCTTTGTTCTTGTTGCTTTGGAGATTGTGCTTGTTATTGTTTGTCATGTTTATTGTAGTGGTGTTGTTTGTATCATGGTTTAGGCTTGTTCCTACTATTATACCTATGATGATTAATTTATATCATAATACATTTTACATATTGCTAAATATATATCTGCATGCAGATACAAAAATATCTGATATGATTTCTGTCAAAAGATTTAAAATGATATTATGACTATCGTTGAATAAAAAATAATAAATATTAAAAATATATATAGTCATATACTTATGATGTAATGTTTAAGGAAGTAATTACTATGAAATCTTTAAATGAAATAAAAAATAATAAGGATTTTAATCATAATTTGGAAATTGTTAATTATTCATCTTCAATATTTAGTAAAATAGTTGATTTTAATAATAAAGTTCTTGATGCATTTAATAAGTTGGAAAAGGATGGTTGTACTGTTTATTCAGAAGATTATGAATATATTAATGAACTTAATTATTCTGCATATAAGAAATTAAATGTTGAAACTTATCAGGAATATTCCAAAATAGTTGGGGCTATAGGAATTAGTGAAATGTTAGTCAATCAGGGTATCGAAGATAATGATGTTGAATGTTTAACAGAAGGATTATATACGTTAGGTCAGATTTTAAATGAATTAAACGTGTTTGATAAAGAAGATAATTATGTTGGATTTTAATATAGAAGGTAGTGGCTGTGAATATAATTATTGAAGAAAATAATAATAATCTAAAATCCAAGGAAAAGTTTGAGAAAGATTATTATTTAAACAAGTTAATTAACTATGCTATTAGTTATGCAAGTGTTTCTGGATTGAATACTTTTATAAATGTCATGTTTTATTTAAAAAATATGAAGGATTATGATACTCAATTTTATTTATTTAATATGACTTACCCTGATTCTATTTGTGAAATAGAACAAATATATAGATTGTTTATAACATGGTTACCATTTGAAAAATATGATTTGGGTGAATTAAGAGGTAATTTTTTAGAATTATTATCCTATAATATATTAAATAAGCAATATGCTGAATGTAGTATTTATAGAGAATCAAGAGTACGTATTGTGGATTATATTAGTCATACATGGGATATAATAGTGGATGATGATGAATTATATTTATATGAATGTAAGTTTTCTTATCAATCACTTAGAAGAAAACATATAGATCAAATGATTGCTTTAATGAACAAATTAAATGATTTAAATCATAAAGTAATACTAGTTTTTTATACACCACGAGAAAAGATAAATCGAAGATTAAAATATTTACAGTTCAATACTAAAGAGAAGAAGTATGCTGGGATGATAAATAGATTTAATATAATTGACTTGGATGATTTTGGCAGAGAAAATCCTTTCTCAATGGATTGAATTTGATGATAAATATTTTCTAAATATCTAATAACAAATATTTAATTTTTTTGGATGAGAATCAATGCTATTAAGTTGAGTTGATTTTGGATTTTTTTTGATTTCTTATTTTTTTACTAAATGTTTATAAGTAATGGTGTATATATTATTATAGTAAAAATAGCCAAAGCATTAAGCGACCAGAATAGGGTGGAAATAATAAAACTATTATCAGAAGAGGAATTATGTGCATGTCACATACTAGATCAAATGCAGATAGCCCAATCAACACTGTCCCATCACATGAAACAATTAACAGACTCAAAACTAGTAATAGTAACAAAAAAGGGACGATGGTCCTATTACAGGATAAACACCCAAACAGTCAATGATTTCAAAGAATTCCTGGATACATACAAGAACACATCCAAGATAAACAAGTGTAACATTAACTGTGACTAAACAGATTCTAATCAATATTCTACCTTTAACAATCTTTTTTTATCAGACAATTGTATTATATAAAAAAATTGATAAAACATTGTTTTCAAGCCCGATTGCAAATAAACAATAACTATTTTTTAAAAAAAAAGTATAAAGGGAAAGGAAATATAATCCTTCCACTTTAATGTAATTACGGATTAACAACAGTCATCGTAGTGCTTGTTTCCAACCTATCATATTCACTTGATATGAATACAGCTTCAACGGTATAAGTTTTTGCCCTAAGATCACCAATGTTGTAGTCAACACTTACTTCACCATTAGCATCCACTTTACCATAGATTACTTTGCCGTTTTCATCCTTGATGGATTTACCGTTGATTTTAAATATAATTTTGCCGGTGGTAATTGGAATATCTCCTGTCACTACTTTGGCTTTGAATGTAACGGTTGAACCAGATTGTACCTCTTCATCAAATGGTATTATGGTAATTGTAGGCTCTGGTGCTGTTACTGTCGTTGTTAGTATCTCTGTAGCCTTTTTATATTGGCCAGATCCAGAATATGTCGCAGTTATGTTAATAATTTTTGATGACATATTCAGTGGAACATCATATTCAACAGTGGCTACACCATTTATTATTTTAGCATAGATAACTTTACCGTTAGCATCTTTAATTGTTTTACCGTTTATTTTGAATGCTACTTTTCCACTACTGATGGCATTTCCTGCTTGATCTGTTACCATCGCAGTTATTATTGCAGTTTCTCCTGCTTTTAGGTTGTCGGTACTGATTGTTATAACAGTAAGTGGAGGTTCTATTGTCAGCATGCTGGATGCACTACTTTCAAGATACTGGCCGGATACTGGTGTGTATACTGCTATCACTTCGGTAGTTAATTCTTCGGTGAAGGTTACAGTAATAGATGCTGTTCCATCGGTCAGACTGCTTTCACCTAAGATGTTTTCATCTTCATCCATGAATGTTACTGTTCCATCAGTGACTGCATTTCCATCATTATCAGTTACTGTTGCCGTAATGGTTGTAGGCATGTTTATCACACCGATAATGTCATCCAATGAAATTGTTGGGCTAATTATAGGATTTTCTGAAATTTCATTATCTTCTATTATATTTGATTCATTTGGGCTTGTATTGTTTATTGCTGTTGTTGTAACTGCTCCGGAAACGTTTATTATGTTATCTGTTATTTTTATGTTACTTGAGTTGAATGAAATCCAAATTCCATTCATAAGGCTTTCTTCTGTTGGTGTGGTTGTGTTTTCTATGTGTATGTTGTTGTTTTTTATGCTTACATTGTTACATACTCTTGTTTCTATTGCATATGTGTTTGGTTGGCCACTGTTTTGGTCAACACTTGGTCCATAAATGTTTATAGTGTTATCTTCTACGCAGGAATTATTAATTGAATGGAAGAAGATTCCATGAGTGTAAAATACTGAAACGAATCCCCATTGTGCATAGGTTGTATCGAGTGACTTTGTATTATATAATGTAAGTGTATTATTTTTCACTGTAACGTTGTTTGATCTTTCGGATGCAGTTATTAATGATTCAATTTTATCAGGACTACTATTCATTTTCGTATTTTGTATTGTTATGTTGTTTCTTCTACTTATGCCGAATTGAACATCGGTAAAGGTTGCATTGCTACCATCTATGATTATGTTGTCATTCTTGAAGTTAAGTCCCATATTGCTAAATGTTCCTACAAATATTGCCTTTGTGAAAGGTTCAAATGTAAAGAATCCATTTGTTTCATACTCAAAGTTCACATATTGATTTATATTTTCAGGGGTAACTATTATCTTATTCCATTGACTATCATCTTCTTCTGGGGCTGGTGTTATTATTGTGTTGTCTTCTATTATGTCTGATGCTTGTGGATTGGTGTTGTTTATTGCTGTTAATGTTACTGCTCCTGAAATATTCAGGGTGTTATCAGTTACTTTGACTTTGGTCGTGTTAACGAGTACTACTGCATTTATAATACTGTCTTCTGTAGGTTCTGTTGAATTTTGAACAGTTATTATGTTATTGTTTATGTTTGCATTGCTTGAATTGTATACTTCTATAGCGTATGTGTTTGCTATGTAGTATTTAGCTAGGTTTACTTCTGCAATACTTGGTCCGTATACGTTTATTGTATTGTTTTCTATGTATACTCCATCAGTATTTGTTATTCTGATACATTGAGTATATAATGGTGAGTATAATCCCCATTGTGCATATATGTCATCGACTGTTTTAGTGTTGTTTAATGTTATGGTACTGTTTATTATTGTGAGATTTTTCTGTTTGTCTGCTGTTATTAATCTGCTGTATTTGTTTGAAGATGTAAAGTTAATGTTTTGAAGTGTTATGTTATTATTCTGTAATGAGAATGTTGTATCTATGAATGATGCGTTTGTTCCATCTATGATTATATTAGCTGTAGGTATACTATATCCTGCAGTTTCCACATTGGTAAATGTTCCATTGAAGTATACTATTGTGTATTCTTCAAACTTGAATCCACTCCAGTCAAAGTAATTGTTGAAATTACTTGGTGTTATGATTATGCTGGTCCATTCATGATCGTCTTCACCAGGATTTGTCTGGTTGTCAGGTGCCTTATTGTTTTCTACTATTGCGTTAAACGGTACCATTAACGATGCATCCCCGGTTTTTGTACTGCTTGAGAGTATGTTGTTTCTTATCGTAATGTTTGCCGCATCGGAGTGTATTGTCGTATCGTTAAGTGCTTCGTCAGTTGTTGTTATGGTGTTATTCTCTATGAGTATGTTCTGTGTTCCGTTCTGTATTCTTATACCGGTATTTTCCTGTTTAACTTCTTCTGTTATGTAGTTTATTGGGGTGTTTCCATCACCGCTGGTACTGATTGTATTTCCTGTGGCAACACCATTTGGTGAGTAGGAATAGGCTATTCCCATTGAGAATGGGCCGTTTACTGTTATGTTGTTGTCATTTACTTGAGTATCTTTAACTTTATAGAATTCTATCGCATAGTTGGCTGTTCCCGTAATGTCTATGTTGTTATTGTTTACTGTGATGTTTTCTGACTCGCTTGAACCCATGTTGCTTGCTATTACTCCGTAAGTTATAGCTCCTTCTGTTTCCAGCACTGTAGTGTTTATACATACGCATGTTATGTTGTTGTCTGTTATGAGTATGTTTTTCACTCCGTTTCCTACCTGTACTCCATCACAGTAACGTTCACCAGTTATAATCATGGTATTTTCTGTGATTGTCAGGTTTTCATCGTTTACTAGACAGTTGATTCCATAGTTGAAGTTTGCTCCCGTCACGTTTATCCTGTTTTGGGTGATTAATGTGTTGGTTGCCCCTTCACTGTTGGTAATTCCTTCTATTGTACCGTACATCGTGTTTATTCCACTGCAACTTACGCTTATTGTATTGTTGATTACTTTGTTGTTGTCACCACCTAACAGTAGTATTGCCTGTGTATCTGCTTCACTTGTCTCGGAAAAGTCGATGGTATTTGCAGGACCTGATACTATTAGAATGTTGTTGGATATTGTAGCGTCAGATGCTATGTTTTTGATGGCAGCTATTTGACCTTCATCTTTAGTTATTGTAATCGTGTTGTTTGTAATTGTATTGCCTTTTCCAAAGTTGGATATTGGATAATCCGTGTTTATGTTGTTTATGTTCATGTTTCTTAGTGTGGTATAATTGGTATCAAGTACAAATACGGTATTTGTAAATGTTGCATCTTCACCATTTAATATAACACCTTCTGTGTCTACGCATATTTCACCTTTATCGTTAAACTCTCCGGTAAATGTTACAATACTACCTTTTGATACACCGATAAGTTTTTCTTCATAGATGTAATCATCATAGTTATCAGGGGTTATTGTTATATCGGATATGGTTGTTGGACTAATCGTTACACTCTTACGTGTCTGTGAAATTGTCGGTTGAACGGTCAGTATGGTTGTTCCGGATGTCGGCTTGATTGTGAATGATAGTTCATCAACCGTTTGGGATAGAACCCCATTTAAGTATACATTGAATCTGTTTTGTTCCATGATGTTTGAATCGTAATTGTCCGGATTGTTTATAGTGTATAATCCTGTGATTGTAATGTCAACTCCTTCATGGATATCTTCCGGAACATCTAATTGTAGGGTATCATTTATTGTCGTGTTTTGGTATGTGTTTTCTTCTGCTGTGATATTAAGTATTGTATTGTCAAAGTATACATATTTATTTATTGTTTCTGTCGTCACATGGTTGTCTATGAATTTGTTTTGGGAAATTGTTTTGTTGGCATTGTTTGTTATCATATTGTTTATTACTTCATCTCCCGTTGTATTCTTGAATGTGTTGTTGATGATGTTTAGTTTTGTGTAATCGATTATTCCACCGTTGTTGTTTTCAAATAAACAGTTTGATATCGTTGCATTCATATTGTAAGTGTAGTATATTTTTCCGCCCTGTATAACCTCGGTTTTATGATTTTTGAATGTGGAATCGCTTATGTTGGCTTTCATGTTTATCATTGCTATTGATCCACCCTTACTGTTTACTCCGGCTATTCCTGTAATATAAGAGATTGCCTGATTGTTGTCGAATGTACAGTTATTGATAATCATTTCGCTGTTGGATGCGTATATTGCTCCTCCACCGCATAACTCATTTACTGTTAACCGTAATGTTGCGTTGTTTCCTTTGAAGATGCTGTTGGTTATTACTGCTTGACCTTTATCCAATCCTATTGCTCCTCCACCTACTATTGCAGTGTTGTCATTGAAGTTGCAGTTGTTAATTGTGAGATTTTTAATGCTATTTATTGCTCCTCCATAACTACCTGCATAGTTGTTTGTGAAGTTGGAGTTGTTGATTGTCAGTAGTCCTTTGTTGTATACTACACTTCCATTTCCAAAGCTGTTTCCATAGTAATTATTGTATGATTCGGCAAAGTAGTGTCCTAATTTGTTGTTTTTGAATTTGCTATCTGTTATGGTCATGTTTCCATTGTTCACTATTGCTCCGTAGAATTGAAGTGAACTGTAGTAATAGGTTATCGTCGTGTCGAAGGTGTTGTTTTCCATTACGCAGTTTATCATGTTCAGATTTCCAATGTTGTTTATCAGGAATCCATCTGCTTTGCTGGATGAAACATCTTTTCTATTGTTGCTTAAGCTTGAATTGATGATGCTTAAGTTTTCATAGTTTGTGATTTTGGCTTTGATGTTACAGTTAACCAATTCAATGTTACCGTATAAGTTTAGGTCTTTTGTGATGTTCCAGTTTTCAAGTGTATAATTACCGTTGATGGTTGACAGATATGGCATTATTTTACTGAAATCATTACAAATAATCTGTCCGTTTCCAAGAATCTTGAAGTTTTCACCGAATTCACAGTCATCACTAATGTTTAAAACACCGTTATTTGTAAGAGTACAGTCTAATGTTGTATTTTTTAACGTAAGGTTGCCGTTGTTTGTTTTAGTTCCTGTTAAGGTAATGTTTTCTAATGTGTAGTTTCCGTTTAGTGTTCTCATGTATGGTACTAGATTGTTGATATTGGAACAGATAATCTGTCCGTTTCCACTAATGATGAGATTTTCACCCAGTGTACAGTCATCACTGATGTTCAGTATTCCATCATTAGATATCTGTCCATTAAGGATTGTGTTGATTACCGTTAAGTTACCGTAGTTTTCCAGGTAGTTTTCTAGTGTTGAGTTGATGATGGTCAGGTTGCCGTAGTTAGCCTTTTCACTGTCGAGTACGGTATCTATGATTGTGTAATCACCGTTATATATTGTCAGGTAAGGAAGTAGGGCATCACTTTGATTAGTGATTATTTCTCCAGCACCTTCAATATATAAGTCATCTCCGAATACTGTGTTGTCATCAATTATTAAAGTACCTTCATTCTGTAAATATCCATTTAAGACAGAATTTTTAAACGTGGCAGTACCATAGTTATAGAATTCTCCGGTTAATGCGGAGTTAATGATTGTTAAATTACCGTTGTTTGTTTTAGTTGTCTCTATCTCTGCATTTTCAATTGTGTAATCTCCATTGTAAATAGGTAGATATGGTGCTATTCTGGTTGTGTCATTGATTAGTATTTCCCCGTAATCGTAAATTTCAACATTTTCTGTAAATGTACAGTTGTCATCGATAATTAGAATTCCATTGTTGCTGATAGTACTTGCTATCGTAACGTTTTTCAATGTTAAAGTTCCTGCATTTGATATTGTTTTGTCAATGGTAAGGTTACTTAGTGTGTTTTCACCGTTGAATGAATTGGTATAGGGATATATTCTATTTGTATCATTTATGGTGATGTTTCCATAGTTGTTTAGCCTAAATCCTGTTGCAAAGATACAGTTATCATCAATGACCAGTGTTCCCTGATTTGTTATTGTTTGATTTAGTGTAACGTTGCTTAACGTGAGAGTTGACTGTGCCTCATTGGTTATGCTTTTGTCAATGACTATGTTACTTAAATGATGATTTCCTCTGAAGCTTCTTAGGTATGGATATATTATGTTACTGTTATTTATGAATATAGTACCATAATTATAGAAACTTGAAGTGTTAAAGGACACGTCATCAGATAATGTAAGGTTACCTGAATTCTGGAAACTTCCACTGAATGTGGTATTGTTTGCGTATGCGTTTTTGTTGTTGTTAAGGTTCAGGACAGTTGTATCGATAAGCGTTAAGTTACCGTAATTATTAATGCCTCTTTGTTGGGTGTAGGCAAACGTACAGTTAATCAATGTTAAATTGCCGTCATTCGTTTTATGACCCCCGCAGAGAGTCACATTCTCAAGGGTAATGTTTCCTTCATATCTGCTCTGGTGTGGGAGTAGTCTGCTTCTGTCATTAATTATAATTTCGCCAATTACGCCATCTAAATAGAGGCCTTCTCCAAGTATGCAGTCATCGTTAATGGTCATGATTCCATACTTGTTATTTACTGACATGTTTAGAAGACTGTTGGTAAATGTTGCAGAAGCATTGTTTACTAGTTTTCCGGATATGTTTGAATTTTCAAAGTAAAGTTGTGATAAGTTGCTATTGTTTATGCTAGCATTAATGTTGGTATTGTTAATATATGTTGTGGCGTTGTTGACTAGAAAATCCCACATTCCCATAACTATGTTACAGTTGTTTATGTAGGTGTTTTCCCTAAGAATGGTGTTTGAAGTTATTTCCTCGTTCTGAATTATGTTTGTGTATTCTATTCCGTCAATTGTTATAGGCTCGTTTGAATTGCCTGTGTTGCTTTCACCTTTCTTCATATGGGTATTTTCCTTTATGGAAGTGTCTGTTCTTATTTCCTGATTTTCTATAACATTTGTATTTTCAATGTCATTGCTGGTTATAGAATCCTTTTTAATTTCTTTGTTGGTTTTAATTAATGTATTATCAGATGTGGCTGTTTGAATATAATCAGAACTAACATCTGATTCTATTGTCTGGTCACTTACAATATTGCTGCTATCGGAGTCATCCGTTGCACTAACGGTTGATATTGCCAGCAGTATCGTCATAAGTGTCAGTATGAAGAATATTTTTTTAACATTCTTATTCATTGGTTATCCGTCCTTAATGATTATTTTTTTTATTCAAGTTCAATTTGATTTGAACTTTTTTTTTTTAATTTTGTTGGGGAGGAGGGTTCTTGGATGTAAAAATTTCATTATTTGTACAATCCAATCCCTATTTGAAGGGTTTTTTTAATAATAAAATTAATCATAATATGTTGGAAAGTGAAAATAATTGTCGGAAGATACATTCCGTTTTGAGTTCTTTTTAAACAAATGAAATTGTTTAGAAATATTTTTATTTAATTAAATTTCATTGATAATCATTAAATTAATTTTATTATTGTTCATAGTATAAACTTATGAATTTATAAATATATCCACATTATTTTTTTTTAAAACTTTCATAACAATTTCTTGTTTTATTAAAAATTATCTTATGTATTATTAATTTTTCTAATTAATTCAATACTATAACAGGTGAGTTTATTGATAATTATTTTCTTTACGATGGGTGGTTGAGTGGTGGATAAATTAAATATAAATTATTTGTTAAATATTTGATTTTATTTGATAAAATTGGAGTATATTATGGTTTTTTCTTAATAATAAATAATATTTGATTAATCAATTCATTATTGTTTATTTTTGCTATTAGCTTCATATCATATAAATTGAAATTGAAAATTGTTTAAAAATTTTAATATAGTGATATCTCTGTAAGGAAATAATAAAATGGGACACGAAAAATCAAAAAAGATATCCACTTCAGTGGCATTGCTTAAGAGCATTAAATTTTATAAGCAATCAAAAATAAATAAACATAATATCACAACTTTGAATATTTGTATTGAAAACGTTCATTACAAACAATATCATTAATACTGGTGAAGCATTGATACTATTGGTGTTATCGTTGGGGATAATGCAGATAAGATCCTATTTCAATTAAGATAATAGGGGTATTGTCTTTATTGTTTATTGGATTAAACAGTATGGTAATTACAATTTAAAACTAAAGGTTTTTTTATGTCTAATAATAAATCACTTGTTGCAAAAATTGAGGAAGCTATTTTAATGCGTACTAAGCTTAAATTCATGGATTCAAGGGAGAATGTAAATGATTTTCTAAAAGAACAATTGAATGCTCCCGCTAAATCTGTGAAAAGTATTTTTAAAAGTATTGATTTTAATGGAACACGAATTTTTACTTTTGGGGATGAAAACGCTAAAAATACCATTCTGTACATACATGGGGGAGCTTTTGTTCTTGAAATTAACATTCAGCATTTAATATATTGCTTTTTACTATCAAAAAAAATGGATGCTTATGTATTGGCACCAGTTTATCCGATTGCTCCTAAGCATAACGCAAGTGAGACATATGGGATAATCACTTCTCTGTATAAAAAATTAATTCAAAGGGATAATCTGATATTGATGGGGGACTCTGCCGGCGGAGGATTCGTACACTCATTTTGCCAATATCTCAGGACAATCGATTTACAGCAACCTCAAAAGATAATAACCTTCTCTCCATGGGTTGATATTTCCATGAGCAATCCTCCCTATGACAGCAAAAATGATCCTGTATTGGGTGAAATTGGACTTAAAGAAGTTGGCAAGTCATGGGCAGGGGAATTAAACACAGATGATTATCGTGTAAGTCCCTTATTTGGGGATAATACAAATTTACCCGATACATTAATCTTTGCAGGTGAAAGAGAAATTTTTTATAATGACATTAAAAAATATGCTGAAAATCTCAAAAATGACGGCGTTAATGTACGATTAGTAACGGGTAATGATTTGTTCCATATTTATCCGTTATTTCCCATGCCGGAAGCATATGCTGCATTCAAAGAAATAAAAAAAGAGATAATTGGTTAAATTAGTTCTTTAAATATTAAGTGAAGAATTCCTCATAATTAACCAATACTTATCATATTGCATTAAAGTGACTGTCTACTTTACTAATCGGTTAACCTAAAAACTAGTTAAATTATGGGATGATAATAAATCCATTATTAACAGTAACTTATTTTCAAAAATGCTGGCTGATTCATTTTTTTCAGGTATATGTTATGGTCTTACATATTTCCATCTTATCAAAATATAGGACTAGAAAGTATTTATTATAATCAATTATATATAGTATAATTGTAAATAATGGAGATTTTTCATTTATGAATAAAACAAGAATTGAATGGATAGACTTGGTTCGTGCTATTGCTATATTAACAGTATTATATATTCATTCTGTAGATGGGATATATATCATATCCTCGGATGCAATTCTTAATTTGACGTTTGCTTCCAGAATTTTTCAATTTGCTTCATTGTTCATAGGACGTATAGGAGTACCTTTCTTTTTAATGATAACTGGGTATTTATTGTTGGATAGGGTTTATGATGATGAAAAGGTTAAAAAATTTTGGACAAAGAACTGTAAAACATTGATTATTGTTACCATTATATGGGCTCTTATTTATGCTGTTTCATTGTATTTTGTATCAAACAAATATGCACAAGTTAATACAGTGGAAGCAGGAAATCTTTTATTTAGTCATATGTGGTATATGCCGATGATTATCGGAATGTATCTTTCAATGCCATTTGTTTCAAAAGCCGTAGGGGGCTTTGATAAACAAACCATATTCCAGGCAACAGTAATATTTACGATATTGGCATTTTTGATACCGTTCATATCATTATTATGTGACATGGAGGGAATTCATAATATTACATTACAATATTGTCTTGGATTTAGTGGTGGTATATACGGTGTTTATATCATATTGGGATACTTGGTTAAAAAAGAAATGTTCAAAAAGATATCTTCAAAATACTTATGGATATTAACCATAGTTTCATTCCTATTTTGTTTATTAATGCAGTATTATGCTTATATTAAAGGTTATAATTTCATATTATGGTATGAATTCCCATTTATATTAACCGGATCATTTGCATTATTTGAATTGGTTTCAAGAATGGGCAGTGTAAAATTCTATGATGAAATAAAATTCTTATCAAAATATTCATTTGCAGTATTTTTGATTCATAACCTATTTAGAATACCTTTATTACCATTAATAGTGGATTTACCGTTTACAGAACCTGTAAAAGCATTAATATTATGGATTTTATTAATAATATTCAGTTATGTGGCAGTAGTAATAATATATAGAATACCAAAATTTGGAAAATTCCTTTTATATATGAGATAATTATATGGGATATGTCTAATATTATATTCATTGCTGAGTTTTGGTACAAATTCTCTTTTTTTTATTTTTTGCAATAATTTTAATGGATAGATTTTTATAAAGAAGTTTACCCTCTTTTTGGATTGAATGTATTGTTGATGATTATTGAGGTCATGTTAATATGAAAATTGTTAAATTATTGAAGTTTCAACCACATTTTCAACACTCACAGTTAATGCTAACTTAATGAAGATATAGTTATGCAAAAAATTTATTATTTTTAAAATACATACAGATATATATTATGCAGTTAAATTTTTAATGATAAAACTAATTTTTAATCACATAACAATAATAAACTTATTATCGGGTGAATATATGAAGAATTTCAGTCAGTGGTTTCATGACATATTAGAAGAAGCAGAACTAATGGATGCACGTTACCCAATTAAGGGTATGAGTGTATGGCTACCAAGAGGATTTCAAATAAGAAAATATACTTTAAAGGCACTACAGGAACTATTGGATAAAGATCATGAGGAAGTACTATTTCCAATGCTCATACCTGAAAGTGAACTTGCTAAAGAAGCAATACATGTAAAAGGATTTGAGGAAGAAGTATACTGGATAACAAAAGGTGGAAAAAGAGAACTGAATGAACAATTGGCACTAAGACCTACAAGTGAAACATCAATGTATCCGATGTTTTCACTATGGGTACGTTCACACATGGATTTGCCAATAAAGGTCTATCAGACAGTAAACACATTCCGGTATGAAACAAAGCATACCCGTCCACTTATAAGGGTACGTGAAATAACAACATTCAATGAAACACACACGGTACATGCAACAGAACAAGAAGCAGAAGAAGAAGTGCAGGAAGGAATAAGAATATACAGGGAGTTCTTTGACGAGCTGGGTATACCTTACTCCATAAGTAAACGTCCTGAATGGGATAAATTCCCTGGCTCCAAGTATACAATGGCATTTGATATGATTATGCCCGACGGAAAAACATTACAAATCGGTACTGTCCATAACCTGGGCACAACATTTGCAAAAACCTTTGACATAACATTTGAAAATGATGAAGGAGAACATGAATATGCACATCAAACCTGTTATGGATTATCCGACCGTGTAATAGCATCGCTTATAGCAGCTCACGGCGATGAAAAAGGTTTGCAGCTACCACCTGTAGTTGCACCAGAACAGGTAATAATCATACCTATTATATTCAAGCAAAAAGAGGATATTGTACTGGACTTTACCAATAAACTGGAACAGCTTCTTGAAAATAATGGCATAAGGGTAAAGCAGGATAAACGTGATTTACGGCCGGGTAATAAATATTACTACTGGGAAAAACGCGGAGTACCTCTTAGAATAGAGGTAGGTCCAAGGGACATTGAAAACAATTCCATAGTGATAAACAGGCGTGATACCGGTAAGAAGGAATTTATAGACTATGATGAGAATACTATCACAGATACCGTAAAGGAAATACTTGATGATATTACAGTACAAATGAAGGAAAACGCAAACAAATTCCAACAGGAAAAAACATACTCCGTCGAAAAACTTGAACAGGTTAAAAAGACAATCAATAAGAAAGGTGGAATTATAACCTGTAATTGGTGTGGAGACACTGACTGTGGAAAGGATATGGAGGAACAATTTGACATAGACATACTTGGAACACAGGAAGCTGAAGTTTCAGGTGATTGTATTAACTGTCAAAAACCTGCACAATATAAGGTACTAATCTCAAAAACATATTAATGAGTGATAAGAATGGATGATAAGCAAAAGCTGAAGATAATAAGAATTCTATGGTTAATAACCGATATTGTAATACTGATAGCGGCAATATACCTGCTTGTACTGGGAGAAACTTCGGATAAGATTATTGGAGTAATTGGATTGCTACTGCTTGTTGTAGAGGCAATACTTTACAAACAAAAACGTATATTACAATAGAATCATCCATTAAATACTCAAATATTCTAATCTCCCAATTTTTTTTAAACAGAATCTGATTATTTTTAATAAAACATATCAAAGATTATATAAGTTAAGAAAAAATAATTAAAATATAGAATAAATAAATATTTTTCGTGATAATATGACTATCCTTGAAACAGATGTTCTTGTAGTTGGTGCCGGACCGGCAGGTTCTCTGGCAGCCAGGGAAGCTTCAAAAAATGGAGTTAATGTTTTATTAATAGATAAAAAGGCTGAAATAGGTGCGCCAAAACGATGTGCCGAGGGAATCATTACAAGAACATTAAAAGAAGCAAATATAGAATATAATCCAAGATGGATTGCCCAGAAAATAGATGCGATACGATTGGTTGCACCGAACTCAAATGAACTGGTACTTGACAATAATGTTCAAAAACTGCCTGATACAGGTTATATCCTGGAAAGAAAGGTATTCGATAAGCACATGGCCATGGATGCAATAAGAAATGGAACAAGGGTAATGTTAAGAACACAGGCAAAAACGGTAGCACGAATGGATGATATGTTAATAGTCAATGCCATCAGTATGGGTCAACCCATAGAAATACATGCAAAGATTATCATAGCCGCAGATGGGCCGGAATCCCATATTGCAAGACAGTTGGGATTAAAGTCAAACACTCCTATGAAGGACATGGCTTCATGTGTACAGTATGAGATGGTTGGAATAGACAAGGATAATCCAAATCAGATAGACATCTTCATTGGAAGCGTAGCACCAGCCGGTTACGTGTGGATATTTCCAAAATCGGATGATGTGGCCAATGTGGGATTAGGGGTCCTAAAGACATATGTGGATGATACCGCACATGATATTTTAAACAATTTTGTTAAAAGTCACAAGGAAACACAAAACGCCCAGGCAGTAGAGATGAATGTGGGTGGAGACCCGCTGGGTGGAATAGTCAAGGAGCGTTATGCGGATAATATTATGGTTGTTGGTGATGCAGCGGGATTTGTTGATCCATTAACGGGTGACGGTATTAGGGGTGCATTGCTTTCGGGGATGTATGCCGGCTCTGTAGCTGCTAAAGCTATCAAAAATGGTGATTGCTCTAAGGAATCTTTAAATGAATACTATGAATTGACGGAAAATAACTTGAACAAGACATATTCCAAATTCAATAAGATTAAGGATTTCCTGGTTACCCTGGATGATGAAGCATTAAACCGTATCATCGAGGAATTGTCAAAGACGAATCTTGATGAGATTTCGGTAAAACTATTGCTTAAGGTTATTCTTAAGGCTTCACCTAAGTCAATATTCCAGATAAGAAAGATGTTTTAATCATTCATCCAAACCTGTCTTTAATTGCATTTGAAAAATGATTTTAGAATAAATAGGGGAAAATCTGGATATATTCTATCGTTTGGTTTATTTTTGATAGAATATATCACTTGTTTTATATTTTGGTGTTTATTTATTGGCAGTTTAATATTTTATGGTTTTTTTAATGATATTTTATCTTTTTTAATGGTTTATATTGTGTTTTTTTTTGGAGTTGTTATTTGTCTTCTTTCTTTCGTTTGTAATCTTCTATGGCAGCTTGAAGTGCGTCTGCCGCTAGGTTGGAACAGTGTAACTTGATTGGTGGAAGTCCGTCTAATTCTTCCGCAACGTCATTTCTTGTGATTTTATATGCATCGTCAATGTTCATACCCGTTGCCATTTCGGTAATCATGCTGCTTGTTGCTATGGCTGCTCCACATCCGAATGTTGAGAACTTAACTTCCTTTAAGGTTTCATCTTCATCCACATCAATGTAGATTGTCATGATGTCTCCACATACTGGGTTTCCAACAGTTCCCTCTCCGCTAGGGTTTTCTATTACTCCAGTGTTTCTTGGATTTGTATAGTGATCTTTAACTTTTTGGCTGTATTCTTCCATTTATTTCACCTTTGGTTTGATTTTTTAATTTTCGTTGAAGTTTGATTTTTATTTAATATCTGTCCAAATCCTCTTCATCTACTTCTTTTTCAAATTTATCTCCTATGTATGTATCAGTATTGTTGTCCCATAGTGGTGATAGGTTTCTAAGGTATGCCACCACTTCTTTTAGTGATTCGACTATATAATCAACGTCTTCTATGCTGTTTTCTGGTCCTATGGATAATCTTAGTGATCCATGTGACAATGCGGGTTTTATGCCTATTGCAGCCAGTACATGTGATCCCTTCAAATCATGGGTTGAACATGCTGAACCTGTTGCCCCATTTATTCCCTTGTTGTCAAGTCTTAGAATCAGTGATTCTCCTTCAATACCTGAGAATCTGAAGTGTACATTGTTAGGCAGTCTTTTATCCAGGCTTCCGTTAACGTATGAATCCTTGATTTCTGCGGTTACCTTTTCAATCAGTGCATCTCTGATTTCCTGGTTGTGTTTCATGCGTTGGTCAAGTTCATCTTTTGCAATTTCCGCTGCTTTTCCAAGTCCTACGATTCCTGCTACATTTTCCGTACCTGACCTTAGTCCTTTTTCCTGTCCTCCTCCGTGTATCAGTACTTCAAATCTTATTCCTTTTTTAATGTATATTGCACCGACACCCTTTGGACCGTTTATTTTGTGTGCGGATAGGCTTAGTACATCGATGTTCTGTTCTTTCACGTCTACCGGTATCTTTCCGGCACTTTGCACGGCATCTGAATGGAATATTATATTGTGTTCTCTTGCTATTTGTCCTATCTCTTTTGTTGGCTGTATTGTTCCTATTTCATTGTTTGAATGCATTATTGATATCAGGATTGTACTGTCCTTTATTGATTTTTCAAGATCATCCAGGCTTATCAATCCGTCTTCATCTACAGGTAGGTATGTTACTTCAAAGCCAAATTTTTCCAGGAATTTACAGCTTTCCATTACTGCCGGATGTTCGACTGATGAAGTGATTATATGGTTTCTGGGATTGTCTTCGGTAGCTTTTTGAATTTCCTTTAGTGCTACTCCTTTTATTACCATATTGTCTGATTCTGAACCGCCACTGGTAAATGTTATTTCATCAACATCTGCATTGATTAGGTCTGCTACTTGTTGTCTTGCCTTATCTACTGCTTTTTTTGCTTCTACTCCTAATGTGTATAGTGTTGATGCGTTTCCAAAGTTTTGGTTGAAGTATGGTATCATTTCATCCAATACTCTTTGGTCTACAGGGCTTGTTGCTGAATTATCCATATATATTAGTTTTTGGGACATCTTTTTAACCTCTTTTGTTTTTATGATTATTTTTTTTATAGTTTGAATTTCTTTTAATCAATTTATTATAACATTGTTATATCACAATGTTATATTTTTTTGAAGTAGTATTTATAGGTAATCCTTTTTCAGATATAAAATGAATGTTTAACTATCCTATCTATAAATATCCTAAAAAATTATAAATATAACAATGTTAATATATTTTTTTATGGGATTCATATAAAATTAATGAAAAATTTTCAAAGAGAAATGCCATCGGATATTATCTCAAAAATTGAAAAATTATAATAATTAAATAAGCTCTATTTATAATTATAAAATAAAAAGTAAATAGAA